>JBAXXF010000001.1:0-30472 GCA_037128035.1 bacterium
TCCTTGAATGGATTTGAAAATACTAAGAGAAAAGAACGCAGCTCCAGCTTTTAATCCAAAGAACTATAGGAACAGCCCACTTATTAGAGAATTCTACAGGTTCATAGCAAAGAATGGCTTAAGGACCGAAGCACATAGGATGTTCGAATCATCCAACACTATGAGAGATAAGACGAGTTATCTTTCAAGTATAACTATTTCCAACACAACGAACTAATTAATTACAGACCTTATTTCTGCCGGATTCTTTAGCTCTATAGAGAGCTTTGTCCGCGGCTTCTAACAGCATTGTTGCAGTGTCTTCTGCTTTCATTGAAGCTACACCAACGCTGATGTTTATTTGCATGCGGTTACCATCGAACACATATTCGTGGCCTTCTACGCCTTTTCTTATTCTCTCTGCTATGTCCATGGCGGTCCTAAGGGGAGCTTCGCTTAGTACTATGCAGAACTCTTCACCGCCGTATCTACCCAACACGTCAGAGGCTCTTAGGACTTTGTCCTTTAAAAGTCTGACGGTCTCTTTAAGTACATAATCGCCTGCAAGATGCCCGTACGTGTCATTTATCTTTTTGAAAAGATCCAGATCGAATATCAACATAGAGAAAGGTACTTCCAGCTTTTGGCATCTCTTGACCTCTGTCTCTAGGTAATCAAGGATGTATTTCCTGTTGTAACAGCCTGTAAGACCATCAAGGTGTGCAAGGTTGTGCAGTTCATCATGGAACACGGTCTCTATACTACCTGATGGTATGTATTTGAATACGATGCTACCAAAACGGATCATATCACCGTGGCTGGCTGTTTTGTTCTTTATTGGTTTATCATTTATATATGTACCGTTCGTGCTATCAAGATCAACGACCTGAAGGCTTTCTCCGTCGAATATTAATTCCGCATGTCTTCTGCTTACGCTTTCTTCTTGCACGGTTATATCAAGACCTGGATCTCTACCAACAAGGGTTGAGCCTTTGTTGATCGGATATTTCCTACCAATGAATTTTCCGTTCATTTGTCTTAACGACGCCTTGTCCTTTTTTGCATTCTCAAGTTTTATGTTAAGGGTGTTGTTGCTTACAACATTTGTCTTATCTTTTGATTTTTTGCTTCCGCCCATTTAGTACCCCTTTCTTCCCATCATTTTATAAGTATATTTTTTGCTAAGTTCAACACCTGGTTGATCAAAGGCATTAATGCCTAAGAACTCGCCGGTAAGAGCTACAGCTACTTCAAAGAACATGAATAGCGCACCTATATGGTAGGCATCTATCTGAGGGACCTCTATCCTTATTGAAGGTACATTATTCTCTGCCAAAGCTCTTTCTGTCGACATCATTTCTGCTCTTATAAGTTCGTGCATTGTATGTCCGGATAGATATGAGAAAGCCTCAACATCCACATCGAATTTTGGCAACTCGACAGGAGTAGAAGACTTCTCTACGCCAATAAAGGTTATGAACTTATCTTTTGGTCCTTCCATGAACAGTTGAAGTTGTGAGTGCTGGTCAGTCGCTCCTGTTGCAAGAATAGGTGTCTGTCCTATCCCTGTTTTACCAAGACTTTCTGCCCAAAGTTGAACGTACCAAGCACTAAAATCCGCAAGTTTTGTGGAGTATGGCATGATAACTGAGCAATTACAGCCTCTAAGAAAGTGCAGGTGTTTAATGAACGCATATTTTAGAACTGGGTTCTCTTCTATATTACTTGTTTGGCTGGCCTTAGCGATATCGTTTGCGCCTTTTACCAAAGCTTCTATATCCAGCCCGGCTACCGCTGCAGGAAGAAGTCCTACGTCCGTAAGTACACTGAACCTGCCGCCTATGTTCTGAGGGACCTCAAAGGCCTTAAAGCCCATTGATCTTACAAGAGGTCTTAGCGCACCTTTTTCTGGGTCCGTGGTCAGTATTATTCTCTTTATAGCCTCTTTTTTACCTAGCTTGTCGCAAAGTAGTTTGTATATTACAAGGAACTGCGACATCGTCTCAGCCGTTGAACCGGATTTTGATATAACGTTGAACACCGTGGATGAAAGGTCCAGGCCGTTCAATAGCTCTGAGAAATTATCAGGGTCTATGTTGTCGGCAAAAGTGACCTTTGTTCCGCTCTGCGAGAAGCGATCAGTGAGGGCAGATATCATAGTCCTTCCACCCAGACTTGATCCTCCTATACCCAGAACAATAAGGTCCTTTGCATTATTCCGTGTCCAAGAAGCTGTCTCTTTTATATCCGTGGCCTTTTCCTTACTTAAAGTCACGTCCATAAAGCCCAATTCGCCTGACTTTCTTCTTGCGCCAAGCTTGTCCACAGCGTCTTTTAACTTAAAGGAGTCCTTGGACATCAGTTTTAAAACGTCATCGCTTATGGCCTTATCCCAATGTAATGAAAGCATATGAAATTCTCCTAATTATCTTAGTTTAATACAGACTGTTTGAGCAGGAATAGAACAGCTCCAAAGTAAAAGCTCCAAGCAAAAAGAAAACAAATGGTAATTATTCCCAGCCCTGTGAATACATTACGCATCAGCCTCTCTGTGTGTGGTGTTATCTTTAACATTGCAAAAAGGAATTTAGGCTGAAAAACAAAAAGAATGGCCAGGTTGAAAAGGATTATCTCAACGGCAGAAAGTGTTGATAGTTTCATGCTTTGCGGTATGCCCTCAGCTTCTTTTTTAGTTCTTCTATACCGGTTCCCTTGTTTGCTGAAACAAGGAAGATCTCTTTGTCCATATCCTGCCATAAATTAGACACTTGGGCAAGTATATCCCTTTTTGCTTTTGATAGTTCAGAGCTCGATAGCTTGTCTATTTTCGTTAAGACAATATGAGGCTGGATCCCTTTATCTTTCAACCAGTTTATGAGTTGTATCTCCTCAAATTCCAGGCATCTTCTTACATCAGATAAGATCAGGGCACCGGCCAGCTGTTCCCTGCTGCCAAGATAGTCCTCTACGATCTCTTTCCAAACTTGTTTTACGGATACAGGGACCTTGGCATAACCGTAGCCAGGTAGATCGGCCAGGACGACTTTGTCGTCGTAATTATAGAAGTTGATGGACATCGTTTTGCCTGGCTTTGATGATGCTCTAGCCATGGATTTTCTGCCCAAAAGACCGTTTATAAGGGTCGACTTTCCACAATTGGAGCGGCCACAGACCGCTACTTCTGCCTTTCTGCTGTACGGATACTTGCCTTTTTCAAAAACAGTCGCGATAAGAATCTTATTGTCCATATTTTTCCTTTAAACCCATATGAAATTATAGTATGTAAATTGGATAAATTCAAATGGGAGATTACACATGGAGTTCCTTTTTAGCATTGTTGCGCACAGATTGACTATCGGTTTGAGAGGAGTTATAGACGGTAGTTTTAGGATAACCAATGAAATTTGGAAGCTCCTAGAGGACAACGAAAATATTTCAGAAATCGTCTTTGTTTTGAGGAAAGTTGAGAATTTTGATGAAAAAGGCGTAGAAGCCTGGATATCGGAGGTAAAGAAGGTAACGGACAAGGGCTACACTCTTACACTTATTGAGTGTCCTCGTCCTCTTTTGGAGCCGCTGCTTAAGGATAAACGCTCTCCAAAGGTCCTAAGGTCCTTCATAGTAACGTATTACTGCAGCAACTGTAACGAGGAATTCCCTCAATTAATAAATACAAATTCAATGTCGTTGTCTTTTGCGGCCTATAGCAAGCCGACATGTCCTATCTGTGGCAGTAGATTGAGCCTGGACATTACAGAGGATGAGATAGAGAGGATAACCAGTCTACTACCTATAAAGGATACATATAGCGACAAGAGAAAATACCCAAGGTTCGACGCCTCTCTTTATAAACTAAAGGCAAAGGTCATAAGAAAGAAGGATAATGAGGAAGCTTATTTTGACCTTGTTAACTTCAGCGAGGCTGGCATATGCATCGTTGGAAGAAAATGTTTCGAACCAGGTGACAGCATAAAAGTAGAAGTAGTACATAAAGGTAAAAGAGCTGTCGTTGAAGGCACCATCGTTTGGCACTCTCTGGAAGGAAAGACCGACTGTTTCCACGGTGTATCTTTGTCTTCCAAAGACATATTCTATCTTCTCATAAAGGAGTAAGTTCAACTTATGAAGGTATTGGTAATTAATTGCGGAAGTTCTTCCGTAAAATTTCAGTTCGTAGAAACGGCGACACATGAAAAACTTGCATGGGGCATGGCAGAAAGGATCGGAGAAAAAGAATCCCTGTTCTCATATAAGAACTACAAAGGCTACTCGCTTTCTAAATCAAAGTGCGTCTTTGGTGATCATGAACAGGCTATTAAAAGGATAGCAGATAATCTTCAGGACCCAGAGGTTGGTGTTATAACAAGCAAGGACGATATAGATGGTATCGGCCACAGGGTAGTTCATGGTGCAGAAGAGTTTTGCTCTTCTGTAAAGATCACTGACGATGTAATTAGCGTTCTAAAGAAATTCATATTTCTTGCGCCGCTTCATAATCCAGCCAACATACTTGGTATAGAAGTCTGTAGAAAGCTTTTCCCTGCTCACACTCAATGCGGGGTTTTTGATACAGCTTTTCATCAGAAGATGCCTAAGCATGCATTTTTGTACGCGATACCTCAATCGTTCTATTACGAGCATAAGATAAAGAGATATGGCTTCCACGGGACCTCACACAGGTTTGTTTCTAAAGAGGCTGCTAGGTTGCTGGGAAAAGATATACAGGACCTTAAGATAATAACTTGCCATCTTGGTAATGGCGCCAGCGTTGCTGCTATAAAAGGCGGTATTAGCGTAGACACATCAATGGGCTTAACGCCACTTGAGGGTTTGATCATGGGAACGCGTGGTGGAGATATGGACCCTGCTCTTCCATTGTTCCTGATGGAGAACTTGAAGATGTCAGAAAAAGAGGTCAATAACCTGCTTAATAAGAAAAGCGGGATACTAGGGATAACAGGCGGAAAATGTAACGATATGCGTGTCCTTCATGACCTTATAGCGCAGGGCGACAAGGATGCCATCCTTGCTTTGGAGATGTACTGCTATAGACTTAAAAAATATATTGGCTCATATACAGCGGCGTTGGGAGGTCTTGACGCACTGGTGTTTACAGGTGGAATTGGTGAAAATGATGAGTTCGTAAGGGAATACGCCACCGATGGTCTTGAGTGGTTGGGTATAAGGCTTGATAAAAAGCTAAACCTTGAACTTAACAGAGTTGAGGCAAAGATCTCAGCGTCTGATTCAACGGTGCCTATTTTTATAATCCCTACAAATGAAGAACTCGTAATAGCTTTGGATACAGAAAAGCTTATTAAGGGTCAAACTGTTGATTATTAAGTACGGCTTGACACCGGTAACTCATTGATAGTAAAAACCTTAACTAAATTATTTCTCAGGAGGAATAAAAACATGGCAGGAGATTACATCTTTACATCTGAATCTGTGACAGAAGGACATCCGGATAAAATCGCAGATCAGATCTCAGACTCTATTCTTGAGGCAATGCTCAAGGATGACCCAACTTCCAGAGTGGCATGTGAGACACTTGTGACCACAGGTATGGCTTTTATAGCCGGCGAGATCACAACTAATACTTACGTCGATATGCCATCTATCGTTAGAGCAACTATAAAAAGAATTGGTTATACCCATTCCGATATGGGTTATGACTGGGAAACTTGCGCAGTTATGACATCTATAGATAAGCAGTCACCAGACATCGCACAGGGTGTTGATGAAGGTGCTGGTCTATACAAAGAACAGGGCGCTGGCGACCAAGGTATGATGTTCGGTTTTGCATGCAGAGACACAAACGTGTATATGCCTGCTCCGATATATTATGCTCATGAACTGGCCAAGAAACTTACTGATGTAAGAAAGACAGGCAGGATCTTGGAACTTAGGCCTGATGGAAAGACCCAGGTCACAGTTAGATACGAGAACAACAAGCCTGTTGAAATAACAACAGTAGTTGTATCCACTCAGCATTCAGACAATATCACATACAAAAAACTTCAAGAGTCGATAGTAGAAGAGGTCGTTAAGCCGATCCTTCCTGCTCATCTTCTTAAGAACCCTAAGTATTACATCAATCCTACAGGAAGATTCGTAGTTGGTGGACCACAGGGAGATTGCGGATTGACTGGCAGAAAGATCATCGTTGATACATACGGCGGTTATTCACGTCACGGCGGCGGTGCTTTCTCTGGAAAAGATCCATCAAAAGTTGACCGTTCAGCTGCTTATGCCGCAAGGTACATAGCAAAGAACATAGTTGCTGCAGGTCTTGCAGATAAGTGCGAGATAGAACTTGCTTATGCAATAGGTGTTGCTGACCCACTTTCTGTACTTGTAGAGGATTTTGGAACAAGCAAAGTAGATCACAATAAGCTTGTTGCTGCAGTAAGAGAGATATTCCCTTTGAAGCCTGCTGATATAATCAACAGACTTAACCTAAGGGCAGTTCCTTACAGCAAGACAGCTGCTTATGGTCACTTTGGAAGAGAAGAAGAAGGTTTCACATGGGAAATATTGGACAAAGTTGATGCCCTAAAATCTTTCTTCAACATTAAATAGAAAGACCAAGTTACTATACATTAAAAGCCCCTCTCCAAAAGAGAGGGGCTTTTTTTTGCCCCTGTTTAGGGCTGAATCTATAAACTTGCCCAAATCATTTAGAAAGGTTACAATTCAAATATGCTAAAGATCACTCTTGAACAGATCCGTGGAGAAGGTGCAGGAAGATTATATACCATCCCTAGGGGTACTGTTAAGATCGGAAGAAAGAACACCGACATAGAAATACCAAATGAAAGGATATCTGGGGTGCACGCGGAGATACACTACAGTGGTACCAGGGTCTTTATAATAGATAGGAACAGCACCAATGGTACCTACGTTAATGCTAGAAGGATAAGAAGAACACCTTTAAAGGATGGCGATATCATAACTCTGGCGGGGACTGGCGAAAAGTCCGTTGCTGTATTCAAACTGAACATAAGCGGTGAAGGAAGCAAGATAGTCTATATTCTCAACAGAAGCATGGAGACCCCAAGCAAGTACCTGTATATGTTACTCGCATTTGCTCTGGTCCTTTTCTTTGTCTGGCTCCTTATACCTGTGAAAGATAATATGTCACTGAAAGGTGGGGAGAGACCATGGGAAGAGGCTGTAGAGATGTTGCCTGCCTATGGTGGTTCAAGACTTACTATCGCCTTGAACGATACCATCGTATTGCCTCAGGGCGGTGACTGGAAGAGCGATGTAAAATACGAGCTAGGGCAAGACACAGGTGTTTATGAGCCAAGGGTCTATGTGGTAGATCTGTGGGATGATGTGTCAAGCTCTCCATCGTCGGATAAGGTCATTCAGGCCAGTTTGACCATCCAAAGGTTCAAGGATAATTTTACAGGCGGAGTCGACGAACAAAGAATAAAAAGTTTTATTTGGCATGAAACAAAGTTCTTATCTGAGAACAAGATAGATAAAAAATTCTCATATTCAAAATCCTCTATCGGTGTATGGCAGTGGGTAGTATGGCAGGACGACACAAAGTTCAACCTATACGCTTCATGTGTTACAAAAAGAGGAAGGATATTGATCCAAGCTTCTGCCTTTGATATCTACGTCCTAAAAAGATTTTTCCAGTATGTTGCCAATTCGTATCAAGAGGGCGTGGCGCCTAGCACGGCACCTATAACTGATTCAGATATACAATCAAGATAGCTTTATTTTCTAAGACCTCTGACCACTACTTTATTCCCAGGCAACGTTGCATCCATCGTCGAGGCTTTTTCGCCATTCGATCTAAGATCGGCCATGACCTTTGCTATGTTCTTAAGACTTTGATCAAGCTTACTTATGCTGACAAGTATCTTAATGTTCTCATCAGAGAGGTAGATAGTAAGGATATCTCCGTCTAAGAACACTTCTGATATATCTGGATTTTTCATATAATCCAGCAGAGCGATGACCTTTGCATATTCTTCCGGCTTGGCATTTATAACAGGCATGTTCGTTTTAAAACCGGGGATAAGCTTGTCTATGACCTTTCCCTCGTTATCCAGGTAATAGATCATGTCGTTTACCCTGGTTAGGGCCTTGACCTCTTTACTTTGGACAGTTATCTCCACCGTTGAAGGTAGGGACCTTCTGATGCTTACTTTTCTTACCCAGGGGTGTCCTTTTATGCGTTTTTTTGCATCGCTAAGGGAGACATTATATATTCCCTGACCCTTGTTGAGGCCAGAAAGGCTAAGGATTTGAGCCTTTTGGATGTGCGAAGGGGCTATTACATTTATTGCAGTTATTTTTAAAGCATCAAGGTTCTCTATGGATCTTACAGCATATTGGCATCCTTTAAAAAGACCGAACACGATAAGGGCCAGGATCGCCAGGGCTACGATTTTCCTGCCGAGCTTTTTTTTCTTTTTTTTAGGCTGATATAGTTTCATACGACTCAAAGATATTATATAATACGCGCATGGCAAGAAACAATGACATAATTGTAGGTTTAGATCTTGGAACAACAAAGATCTGCGCGCTAGTAGGAAAGGTTAGGGATAATGGAATAGATATAATCGGTATCGGGTCCAGCCCGTCCAGTGGGATAAAGAAAGGTATCATCGTCGATATAGATGCCGCAATTGAAGCCACAAGGTACGCCATAAAAGAGGCGGAGCTTATGTCTGGCTACAAGATAGATAATGTGTATGCCGGTATCTCCGGCAGTCATGTTAGCAGTTTCAACGACGAGGGAATGTGTGCCTTAAAAGGTCAAACAGTAACACAAAAACATATTGATAGAGCTATAGAGGTAGCTCAAACAACAAAGATGGATCCCAACCGTCATGTCCTCCACGTTATTCCGCGCCAGTTCATAATAGATGGACAGAGAGGAATAAAAAGCCCGATAGGGATGTCCGGTCAAAGATTAGAATCGATGGTCCATATAGTTACAGCTAATGCGGCGTCTGTTGATAATATAAGACGCTGTGCAGAAAGAGCTGGGGTTTACGTTAGTGAGATAGTCCTAGAGACAATAGCATCAAGCTATGCAGTCCTTTCTGAAGATGAGAAAGAACTTGGCGTAGCGCTTCTGGATATAGGTGGCGGTACCAGCGATCTTACAATGTTCTATGAAGGTAGCGTTGTCTATTCAGCAGTAATACCTATAGGTGGTAATCATATAACCCAAGATATCGCGCAATGTCTTAGAACACCGCCGTACGCAGCAGAAGAGCTAAAGAAAAGTTACGGATATGCCCTTGCCAGTATGGTTGAAAGGGATTCGTATGTAGATATACCAGTAGTCGGTGGAAGGGGTTCACAGAATATCCCTAAGAACCTTCTTGCAGAAGTAATAGAAGCAAGAATGAAAGAGACACTGACCATTATAAACAGTGAACTTAAAAAGAGCGAATATTATCAGTTATTCTCTTCCGGTATAGTTTTGACAGGAGGAACGTCCCTGTTAAAAGGCATTGTAGAGTTATCAGATATGATCTTTGATATGCCTGTAAGAAAAGGTTGTCCTACTAATTTTGGAGGACTTAAGAACATAGTTCAGAACCCTATCTATTCTACGGCTGTTGGATTGATAATACATGGAAGCAGATCAGAAAGACCGACGAGCAGGTTCGTAACAAAGGGAAAAGGCTTTTATGACAAGGTTAGGAACAACATGCAAATATGGTATGAGGAATTATTTTAACACGGGGGAGACAACATGTTCGAACTAGACGATAGGGCAGCGGTTGGCGCAAAAATAAAGGTCGTTGGTATAGGTGGCGGTGGCGGAAATGCTGTTAACACCATGATAGCGTCCGGTCTTTGTGGCGTCGAATTCATAGTTGCCAACACAGACAAACAATCCCTAGAAAAAAGTAAAGCCTCATTCAAGATACAGTTGGGACCAAAGACGACAAAGGGACTTGGGGCCGGTGGAAATCCTGAAGTCGGTAGAGCGGCGGCCATTGAAGATGAAGAAGAACTTAGAGCGGTCCTTGGTGACGCTGATATGATATTCATAACTGCCGGTATGGGCGGTGGAACAGGTACGGGGGCGGCTCCTATAATCGCAAAGGTAGCAAGGGATATAGGCGCTCTTACTGTTGGTGTTGTTACAAAACCATTCCTTTTTGAAGGAAAGAAAAGACAAAAACAAGCAGAAGTAGGTCTTGAAGAGCTTAGAAAGTACGTCGATACATTAATAACCATTCCGAACGAAAGGATAAGGAGCATAATAGGCAGAGAGACTTCCTTTGTTGATGCGTTCAAGAAAGTCGACGAGGTTTTACTGCATGCTGTAAGAGGTATCTCCGACCTTATAAATAAGTCAGGTTACATAAATTTGGATTTTGCAGATATAAAATCAGTCATGAAAAATAACAGGGGTGTAGCTCTTGTTGGTCTTGGAAGCGGGATAGGCGAAGACAAAGCAAGAAAGGCAGCTAATGCCGCTATGACCTCACCTCTTCTTGGAAACATAAGGATAGAGGGTGCAACAGGCCTGATCCTTAACATAACGATAGGCCCTAACATGTCTATGGACGATGTTATGAAAGGCGCCGCTTATGTTACAGAAGCCGCAGGAGAGAACGCAGATGTTAAGTTCGGTGTTGTTACCGATGAAGAAATGGGCGATGAGATGAGAATGACCGTTGTTGCAACTGGATTTAGTTCTCTGATAGACGACGGACTTACAACTACAACAACTACGGTAGAGACCGCAACTATCAATGTAACTACAAGCCCTAGCATAAGTTCTGGTCTAAGCACAAAGGCTAGTACGATCATAAAAGAGAATACGAATGTTATTACGGTTACAGAGGAACTTGCTCCTAGCCCTTTTATAGATCTTGATGATAATGATGTTCCAGCGCCGGTACTTGTCCAGCATACTGCAGCCAAAGTAGAGACCATCAAAACGGAGACTACAAAAGTAGATGACTCAAAAGCTACTGATGATCTTTTTGATGCTGCTGCAGCAAGAAGGGACACAGGCGTGAGAAGGGATAAAAAACCTAATTATACCGACGAAGATTACCTTGATATACCACCCTATCTGAGGAATCAGAACAGGGCAGGCTAGTAAAAGTTATAGATAAGATCAGCTATCTCAGTTAAGCCTTTTTCATCTTCTTCATCAAAGGAGTTAAGTTCTGTGCTATCTACGTCCAGCACAGCCACTATTGCACCGTCCTTATTTTTTACGGGGATAACTACCTCTGATTGAGAACGACTGTCGCAGGCTATGTGTCCTGGGAATTTATGCACGTCAGGAACAAGCAATGACTTTTTACCATCTATTGCGGCCCAGCATACGCCAGTATGTTTTTTTAGTATTATGCAGGCTATTGCACCTTGATATGGTCCGACGATCAATTCTCCATCAACTAGCCTATAAAAGCCGGTCCATGAAAAGTACTTAAATTTATTGTGTAGAAGGGAGGCCGCCGTAGCCATCTTACTAATGGGATCGCTAGGAGCAAAGAACAGTTCTTTTAACTGTTCTCGTACTCTTTGATAACGCTCTGACTTTGAAGACATCTATTACCCCATAAAAGGATATTCAAACTTCTTCGCTGGTACAAAGGTCTCTTTTATAGCTCTTGGGCTTACCCATCTTATAAGGTTAAGATAACTTCCTGCCTTATCGTTGGTCCCGCTCGCCCTTGCTCCACCAAATGGCTGCTGTCCTACAACAGCACCTGTAGGTTTGTCGTTGATATAGAAGTTACCCGCGGAGTTCTCAAGTCTGTCCG
Organism: bacterium; assembly: GCA_037128035.1. Classification (GTDB taxonomy): domain Bacteria; phylum Bdellovibrionota; class JAFGOL01; order JAFGOL01; family JAFGOL01; genus JAPLFT01. Next base: position 11,751 of record JBAXXF010000001.1, read on the forward strand.
TCAGGTATGTGATCATGTTCCTATCTGTAGCAAAGATGCCGCCTGTTAAAGCATAAGGACTTGTTGTGTCTAAAAGTTCCAGCGTCTTATCAAGAGCGTTGTCCGGATAAACATATATCGTCATTACTGGACCAAAGATCTCTTCTTCCATTGTTTTGAATTTAGGGTTTGTTGTCTCTATTATAGTAGGCTGTACAAAATAACCCTTGCTGTCATTACATTCACCACCGCAGATTATCTTTGCATCCTTTGAGTCCTTTGCAAAATCTATGTATGACTTTATGTTATCAAAGGAGCTCTTGTCTATTACAGCACCCATAAAATTAGAATAATCCAATACGTCGCCCATTTTGATCTTGGCGACTTCCTCTATAAGTCTTTTCTTTATAGCAGGCCACAGGGATTCTGATATGTAGGCTCTACTTGCTGCAGAACATTTTTGTCCCTGGAATTCAAATGATCCTCTAACGATCGCGGTCACAACATCCTCAACATGTGCATCACGGTATGCGAATACAAAGTCCTTTCCACCTGTTTCGCCGACTATCCTTGGATAGTACTTATAGTTGTTAATGTTCTCTCCAATGGTTTTCCACATGGATTTGAACACGCTTGTAGATCCTGTAAAATGTACTCCTGCAAACTCTGGGCTTGCAAAAACAGATCCGCCGATCTCTGAACCTTTACCAGGGATGTAGTTAATTACACCTTTTGGAAGTCCAGCTTCCATTAATAGCTTCATTAGATAATATGAACTTAGTATAGAAGAACTTGCTGGTTTCCAAAGAACAACGTTGCCCATCATTGCGGGAGCTGTTGGGAGGTTCCCTGCTATGGACGTAAAGTTGAAAGGGGTTATTGCAAAAACAAAGCCTTCTAGCGCTCTGTGTTCCAGCTTATTCCATGTGCCAGGCAAGCTCTCAGGTTGTTCAGAATATACCTGTTGCATATAGTGAGGGTTAAATCTCCAGAAATCTATCAACTCACAAGCGGAATCTATCTCTGCCTGTAACACCGTTTTTGACTGTCCAAGCATAGTTGATGCGTTAAGCACATATCTATATGGTCCTGCAAGAAGGTCAGCCGCTTTTAAGAATATTGCAGCTCTATCGCTCCAATGCATTTTAGACCAGGCCTTTCTTGCTTCAAGTGCCGCCTTTATAGCAGCGTCAGCCTCTTTTTTGCCGGCCTTGTGATAATATCCCAATATCTTTGAATGATCGTGAGGGCATCTTATCTCTTCCTTGTTATTGGTCCTTACTTCTTCACCATTTATTATAAGGGGAACATCCACCATCTTGGAAAGCTGGATCTTTAGTTCCTCTGTGATCGCTTTTCTTTCTGGGGAGTTAGGAGCGTAATTCAATACTGGTTCATTCTTTGGGAAAGGAATCTTAATTGAACTGTTATTCATGGTTTGTCGCCCTCCGAACATAATTTCTATTAGAAGTAGCAAAATAGTCAACTGGTTTATGGCGAAAACCATCCAGCATTTGTAGCGTTTTTGAAACTGCCCAGCGGCCGTGTGCGCCTTTGCGCTGGCATCACTTTTGCTAAAGCCTCATAATATGAGAACGCCGCCTTTTGTACAAGTCTGGAGCAATAATAAGAGGAAAAGGTTCTACGTCTTTAAGGACGAAAGGATCTATTTCAACGATGAGGCTTTTTATTCATCAGCTGCGGATGAAGAACACCTATGCTCAATGGTCTTTAAGATACAGGACGGAGGGATGAGCATAGAAGCTGATGATGAGGAGTTCCTATTGCTGGCCGGAGCAAGAAGAAAGAAAATAGTAGTGAATACTCCTGTGTTCTTGAATTTCAAGAACCACGACTTTTTTGTAGATAATGTAGGAGATAAAGACGATGAATTCCATTTTACGGGTCTTAACTTGGGAGAGGAATTTAGCAATGCTCTGATGTATTCAAGGAGTGATAATGTTGTCTTTATTGTAGGTGATACAGGAACAGGCAAAGAAATATTGGCAAAGAACATGCATTACAATAGTCCAAGAAGGCATGAACCTTTTATGGTCTTTAATTGTGCCTCCTTTGACGACGGAGTTGCAGAGACAGAATTGTTCGGTAACATAAAGGGCGCTTTCACGAGTGCAATGCATGTTTCCAAGGGTGCTTTCATGAACGCTGGCAGAGGCACTCTTGTCTTGGATGAAATAGCTTGCCTGCCTCTTGATGTGCAACCCATGTTGCTTAGGGCTATAGAACTTAACGAGGTAAAAGCCGTTGGCTCAGACACTATAAGGGAACATAAGGCTAGGTTGATCGTGACATCAAGCATAGCTCCAAGGGATCTGCTGAGAATGGGCAAGATGCGAGAGGATCTCTTTTACAGGATAGAGGCTTGCACGGTATATTTATCAGAACTTAGAAAGAAAAAGGACAAGATCATAGAGCTTGCCGAGTTCTTTTTGGACGACGGGTACAAGCTGTCAGACGATGTAAAAAAATCTCTGCTCAAATATGACTGGCCAGGCAATATAAGGGAACTCAAGAGTGTGATGGAAAGAGCTGTCTTGCTAAGCAAACTGCAGGGCGCTTATGAGCTAAAGCATGTGAAACTAAATAACCATAACGATCTGTCACGTTGCAATATTCAAGATCCCTCGGCAATATTCAATTTTAAAGATTCAGAAAAAGAAAATATAAGAAAAGCTCTCGTGCGACACTCATGGAACCTAGGGCAAGCAAGTAAGGCCCTGGACATATGCAAAAGTACCTTGCTGTGTAAGATCAAAGAATACGGCCTGGCTAAATATTAAAAACTAATTATATGTTCAGACGTCTTATCTAGGAGCTTTCCTCTTATCCAGGCCGTATTTTTCGACCTTGGAGATCAAGCTCGCTCTGCTTATTCCAAGGGTCTTTGCCAACTTGGACTTATTCCAGTTGTTGTTCTTTAGACCGTCGGAGATAAGGTCGCGTTCTAGGGATTCTATGGCATCTTTTAGTCTGCCGCTATATCTTGATGTTTTCTTAGGGTCAGGGTTGTTGCTAGTAGTTATTCTTTCAGACAGCATCTCTGCTTCTACTATTACATCATCGCCTGCAAGAACTATCAGCCTTTCTATCTCGTTCTCAAGTTCTCTTATGTTACCAGGCCAGTTATGTTCCATAAGTTTGGCCAAAAGTTTTTTAGAAAGTTTCTTTTTTGGAAGTCCTGTCTCTTTGTGATGCTTTTCTATAAAGTAATCAGCAAGTAGAGGGATGTCCTCTTTCCTGTCCCTTAGAGGAGGAACAGTGATGTTGATAACGTTTATCCTGTAATATAGGTCTTCTCTGAATTCACCCTTTGCTATCATTTCTTTTATGTTTTTATTTGTTGCCGCGATTATCCTTACGTCGACTTTTCTTGGCTCCGTTGAACCAACAGGGATAAACGTTCCTTCCTGTAGGACCCTCAAGATCTTGACCTGCATAGAAAGTGTCATGTCGCCTATCTCGTCCAAGAAGAAGGTACCGCCGTTAGCTATCTCAAAAAGACCTTTCTTGTCCTTTACCGCTCCAGTAAAAGATCCCTTTGCGTGCCCGAATAGTTCTGATTCAAGAAGGTTATCGTTGAACGCGGAACAGTTCTGCACTACGAACACCTTTTCTTTTCTAGGTGAATTATAGTGGATAGCCTTTGCTATAAGTTCTTTTCCTGTTCCGTTCTCACCCTGTATAAGTACGGTGCTGGTGCTGTGTTTTATTTTTTCTAATAGGTTGTATAGGTCCTGCATTACAGAACTCTTACCTATCATGTTCTCATAACGATATCTTGTTCCTAGTTCCTTGTTCAACTGTGAGATTTTGTTCTCTCTGGAGGATATTTCTTCATGTAATGTTTCTATTTCACTTCCAACAAGTTCTACAAGCTCATCAAAATACACAAGCTGATCTTTTAAGATGATCTTTGTGTGTCCTAGTCCAGCCTCTATTTCTTTAGAGGTGTAACCAAAGTCCCTTAGTACTTTGTATAGTTTCTCTTTGTCCTTTTCTGATGTCTTTTCTGTGAAGAAGGAAGTCGCAAAAACTATCCCGGAAAAACTTTCATCCAAAAATATTGGGACAACAAAACTTGATAGACCTGTGTCTGCCCAGGTGTGATAGAACTTTTTATCCGTCTTTGCTTCTTTTATAACGCTTCTGCATGCGTCCGTAAGAAGATCTAAGCCTCTTGGGCTCTTCATTATCATATTGAACAATTTGTTCTCAAAGGTGGGAATATTGGCCCGGTCAATGTTCTTAACATTACCGTTTTCGTCTGCAAAAATTATTTCTGCATTCCACCAGTGTCCAACTATTGTCCTGAGCTTTTTTATAACTCGTAGACTCTCAAAATCTTCCCAGTTAAGCATTGTAGGCTCTCCTTGTATTTTCTTTTTACACTGATGGATACAATTTTAACACTGTATAAAGTTTTGTCAAAAAAGATGTAAAGATAATGTACAAAAACGACAGAAGGCTGGCCTGCTTTTGTCTAATTAGCTGTTATTACTATAATTTCATGAATAATTCTGCGTATTCCATCTTGTTCTTTGCGTTTATGGCATGAAAGACCGCGTTATATCTGTTCTTTGCTATGATCCCCTCATCAAAAGGGGTTATTGAACACTGACTCTTGTGGCAGCTTACGGCTGATAGCTTTCTTTTATAATATGGGCTTATGTCGACAAAAATAGTTTCTTCGTCCACGGGGATAGAATCCCAGGTCTCATATGCATAAAGCTCAGAGCTCATGCGTCTAGCTTTGATAGTCTCTAAACTTAGTTTTGTCACAGCCTTGTGTGTTGGATGCCTATCGTTTGGGTAAGGCATGTATATCTCGTCAAATTTCTTTCTGTCCAGCACCTTGCCGAGCTCCTGCATGTAGTTCTCAGGGTTCTCAAAAAGGTCAGAACTGTTAAAATCCAGGAACACTTGATCTGCCTGGTGTGGATTATCAAGAAGCATTTGAAGGCTGGTCTGAGCCTCTATCTTTCTGATCTTTATCATCTCCTCGCTGGCCATTTCCTTATAAGGGCCTTCTTTTACACTGCCTCCGCCGTTAGTGACGTAGAGTATTGTAAAATTACAGCCTTCGTGGGCCTTTATGACTATAGTACCACCCATGCCTATTACGTCGTCATCAGGGTGCGGGGAAATTATTAGGATATTCTTTTTATCGCTCATAGTGCAAAAATATTACAGCAGATTGCTGTCTTTGGCAATCTATGATAACACTAGCTACAGTAACTTAATAAGGGGTTGAATAATGAATATTGAAACTGTAAGACATTCTTTTTCGCACGTTATGGCAGCGGCTGTGTTGGAAATGAGACCAGATACAAAACTTGCCATAGGCCCGGCTATCTCTACGGGTTTTTACTACGATTTTAAATTCGCGCAGGATTTTAGCGAAACAGAATTTAGAGAAATAGAAAAGAGAATGAAGAAGATGATCCAGAGGAAACTTCCTTTTGAACACTCTGAGATGCCGATAGATGAAGCAATTGAATATTACAAAAAAGCTGGCAATGAATTTAAGGCTGAACTGATAACGGACCTTAAAAAAGAAGGTGAGACAAAAGTAAGCTTTTATAAAATGGGTGATTTCGTTGACCTATGCAAAGGACCACACGTTGCTAACACCGGCGAGCTACCTGTAGATATTTTTAAACTTGATAAGACGGCTGGAGCATATTGGAGGGGAGATGAAAAGAACCCGATGCTCACAAGAATATATGCGTTGGCCTTTGAAACAAAGGAATTGCTGGCTGACTTTATAGCAAAAAGAGAAGATGCACTAAAACGCGATCACAGAAAACTTGGGACAGAGCTTGATCTCTTTTCTTCCAGCGAGGAAGTAGGGCCTGGACTTATCTCTTGGCATCCAAAGGGCGCACGCATCCGCCATCTGATAGAGACGTATTGGAAAAATGAACATTACAAGAATGGCTACGACCTGGTTAACACACCTCATATAGGAAGGTCCAATCTTTGGGAGACATCCGGGCACTTGGGCTTTTATGCAGAGAACATGTATTCACCCATGGAGATAGACGAGAATAAGTATTATGTAAAACCTATGAACTGTCCGTTCCATATTATGATCTATAAGGCTAACAAGCACTCATACAGGAACCTTCCTCTTAGGTGGGCAGAACTTGGTACCGTCTATAGATATGAAAAATCAGGTGTCCTTCATGGCCTTATGAGAGTAAGGGGCTTTACCCAGGATGATGCACATATAATCTGTGCACAGGAGCAGATCAACGACGAGATAGCAGAAGTCTTAAGGTTCTCTTTGGAGATATGGAAGACCTTCGGCTTTAATGAGATCAAGGCTTACATTGCTACAAAACCGGAAGGCAGCGTAGGTGATATAGCTAACTGGAATACGGCAACAGAAGCTTTAAAGAAAGCCGTTATCAAAGAAGGCATCAGCTATGAAATGGATGAGGGCGGCGGTTCTTTCTACGGACCTAAAATAGATCTAAAGATAAAGGACGCTCTAGATAGAGAATGGCAGATGACCACCATTCAGTTTGACTTTAATCTGACTGAACGTTTCAATATGACATACACGGACAGCGAAGGAAAAGAGATGCGTCCGTTCATGGTACATAGGGCACTGCTTGGTTCATTGGAAAGATTTTTTGGAGTGCTTATAGAGCATTATGCTGGTGCATTCCCGCTGTGGCTTGCTCCGATACAGGTCAGACTTCTTTCTGTAACAGATAGGAGCAATGATCTTATAAACACCCTTGAGAAAAAATTGAAAGACAATGATGTAAGGGTAGAGGCGGATATAAGGAATGAGTCAGTCGGTAAAAAGATAAGAGAAGGAAGACTGCAGAGAATACCTTACCTTGTTGTTATAGGTGATGAAGAGATAAAGAATAACACGGTCATGGTGAGGAACAGAGACACACAGGAACAAAAGTCCCTTTCCATAGACGAGTTCATTAATACACTTAAAGAGGAAGATAAGAGCAGATCATTAAAGCTTTCAGTTTAGTTTTTTGTTCTTGTTTTTGACTTCAGCAGTACCAGTCGTCTTGAGTTCAAGCTTTTCGTCCTCTTTTGGGTCCGAAATGCTTCCGTTCATATATTTTTCTCTTGCCGCTGTTGCCGCATCTATTTGCATTGTCCCGTTCTTTCTATCCCTGTCTGCATCTGTGCTAGGAAGGACCACACCATTGGCCGCCGTATTGGTCTTGCTGATGACCTCAGATAGGCTTATCTGTTTTTCTTCTATATTGTCGTGGCTGTAATACATCTTTCCACCGATTATGAGTAGCGCTACAAGTGCAGACACCGCTATTGCCGCCTGAGGCTGCATAATGGTCGTCCTGAACGTATCCACTATCACGGACAGATAATTTGCGATCCTTTCTCTACTCTCAGATCTTTCTTTATGAGGAGAAGGCATCATCTCTATGATCGCATCTATCCTCTTTAACTGAGCATCAAAATATTGTTCGTTTGGAAGAGGAACAGATAGTTTCTTAAGATTTAAAACGATCCTTTCAACTTGTTTTGTCTCTTTTTTGCACGCTTCACATGAGTCCAAGTGAGCCTGTATGCTAGACGGTATGGATTCATCCATAAAAAGATTTACTATATATTCTTGTGCTTTGTCACATTCGTCCGTTGGCATTCCTTCAAAGGCCTTTTCTGTTATCTTGTCAGCAAGGGTCGCAAAATAATCGTCAGTTTTTTCTTCTCTTGTATCCACCTGATCTGTGCTGAACATTAATTTTACTGTCAGTGTATATTCTTCCATGCAATCATCACATGATTCCATGTGGTTCTTTATTTCTGTAGCTCTTGCCTCGCTCAATGTTCCTTCGCAGAAGTCTACCAGGCTTTCCTTAACTTCTTGGCAATCCAATCCGATGTTCTTCATGATCTTGTCCTCAAGATCAGCAAAGTACTTATCATCAGCTTTCTTAGGTAGACCGACCTCTAGCTTTTTTATGTTCTTCAGAAGTCCCCTAAGCTTTTTTGTTCCATCTTTACTCATATATTCTCCAAACCTTATGCCGCATCCATTATCTTTGCATGTTTTCTAAGACTGTTTATTGCGTGTCTAAAGTTTGCCTTTGCAGTATCGTAAGGACATTCCATTATGTCCGCTATTTCCTTGAATGGTAGTTCATCAAAGACCCTCAAGGTAAGAGCAAGTTTTTGTTTGGCCGGCAGTTTTTCTATTTCCTCCGCCAACAAGGTCTGAAGCTCCTGGTTCTCTATACTTTCTCCAGCTCTTGGTGTCACGTGAAGTACTACGCTTTCATAGTCGACCATATCTCTTAATGAACTTGCTTTCAAGGTGTTCTTGGCCGTGTTTATAGCAATACTATATAGCCAACTCTTGAAACTGGATTTTCCTTCGAATGTATGGATGTTCTTATATGCTTTTATGAAGGTGTCTTGTACTATATCGTCGGTGGTGCCGTGGTCTTTCATCATGCTGAATACTATTGCGTACACACCTCTCTGGTGAGTTCTAACAAGGATGTTAAAGGCAGTCTTATTGCCTTCCTTTACCTGCTTAGCCAGAGCGAGATCTATGGCTTTTGGATCTCTTTGGTTTTGAGCCAGTATCTGAGCCATAATTACTCCTATCGGTTAAATCTGTAATGGGGTATAATAAAAATATTAGACACCATGTCTGTTTATACAACAATTTAAGGGATTTGTCAAGGAAAAGTGAGCATGAGAGATATTATTTTTGGTCCGGTTAAATCAAGACGCCTGGGCGATTCGTTGGGCATAGATCTTACCCCGCACAAGACCTGCAACCTTGATTGCATATATTGTGAGTGTGGTAAGACGACCAAGCTCACAAATACGAGAGAGAATTACTACAAACTGGAAGACATTTTAAAGGAAATAGATGAGGCGGTAAGGACAAGAGGCCATATTGACTACATCACCTTTTCGGGAAGCGGGGAGCCAGCCCTCTATAAGGATATAAGAAAGCTCATATCAGAGATAAAAAGTCGTTACCCACATATTAAGTTGGCCATACTGACCAATTCCCTTTTTCTTACTGACAAAGATGTCTTTGATGCTTTTTTAGAGGCAGACCTTGTTCTTCCTTCTATTGATAGCGTCTTAGATGAAGGCTTTAATAAGATCAATAGACCTCATCCTGACATAAGGCTTGCTGAGGTTCTTGAGTCGTTAATACGCTTTAAGAAGGCATATAAGGGCGATCTGTGGGCAGAGGTCTTTATCTGTCCTGGCATCAACGACACGGACAAAGAACTTACAGCTCTTGCAGAGTATTTAAAAAAACTTTCTCCAGATAAGGTCCAAATTAATACGCTGGATAGGCCAGGAACTGAAAAATGGCTTAAGCCATTAGACCAGGAAGGGCTTGATAAGGTCCTTAAGTTCTTTAAGGGCTTGCCTGTTGATGTGGTTTCGCGCAAACTTTTATCGTCTGAAAAAAAGGAAGAGAAAGGTTTTGAACCTGTGCTTGAAACACTAAAAAGACGCCCATTAACTTTAAAGGATATTGTAGGTATGTCTGGCCACACAGAGGCTGAAGCAAGGACATGGATAGACACACAAATAAAGGCGCAAAAGATAGACGTCAACAAAGTCAACGATAAAGAGACTTTTTATTCAATAAAGAAGTAGTTAGTAACGACCACAAATAACGATCGTAACAGAATCTATAGTAAGTTCTATTAAATGGCCTAGTCCTGCATCACAGCCTGTGGATGTGTGGTTTACAGTGATGACCGGCGTTCTTCCTGGTTCACCCTGAATACCCTGAACACCCTGAGGTCCCGTTGAACCAGCAGGTCCTGTTTCACCCTGAAGCCCCTGAGGTCCTCTAGGTCCTGTAGCTCCCTGAGGTCCTGTTGATCCTGCAGGTCCCTGAAGTCCCTGAGGTCCTGTTGCTCCTGTTGCTCCTGTTGGTCCCTGAGGTCCTACGAATCCTCTTGGTCCCTGTTCACCCTGAGCTCCTGCCGGTCCAGTTGCACCTACAGGTCCTGTCGGGCCAGGTATGCCATTAAATGAATATTGCTGTATCAAAGTCTGAAGATCAGAAACTGTTTTGCCCATAGCGCTTACTTCAGCGTTCAACTGAGCGATAGTTCCAGAAAGTATACCAAAGCAAACCTGGTTAACTGAACCAAGTAGTGCAGCATTAGTGAACATGTTCTCTACAGATGTACCATCGGCGAATGTTGCCGCTTCTATTTTTGCTATTTCATTCTGTAGTGAGCTGTACACCGTCTGTCCTTCGCAGATACTTACGTTCCTATAGAAGTCGGTGATAACAGTGTTAGCGTTAGTGATAAATGTACAAGCGGCCTCGCAGGTAGTACCTGTGCAAGCAGCTGAGGAAGGTAGAGCTAATGCGCTCATTTGAGGAGCCTGAGCACTAAGATCTACAGCTTCTTGATAAAGGACTTGGCATGATGTTGTTGTAGGATTGTTACCAGCGCTTGAGGTAAGGGCGGTATCTGTTCTAGCATCTCCGCTTCCTTTGCCACAACCGGTAAAGATAATTGAAGCTCCTAACAGCATGGGTATTATTACTAGTTTGGTTCCCATATATCCTCCAATGTACTTCAATTACCTATTCGGAATTATAACAAGTAAAATTAGATAAGTCAACAAAATAGTTAAAATAACCCGTATCCCTAATAAATAGCTACCTAATTGAGCATTTTTGGGGTAGTTTAGGAGCCATTGTGAAAAGCGTGGCGATAGTAATCCCGGCAAGATTTGCATCTACCAGATTTCCTGGTAAACCCTTGGTATCTTTAGGTTCTAGACCAATGATAGAGTACGTGTACAGGGCTTGCAAGGAATCTGGGGTGGCTCAAGCGTCCGCTACTATAATAATAGCCACAGATGATGAAAAAATATTTGAAGCCTCAAAAAGATTTATTTCTGGTAACGACAGGGTAATGATGACCCCTTCTGATATGCGTACCGGCACAGACAGAGTGGCATGGGCCGCCAAGGACATAGATGCCGAATTTATACTGGATATACAAGGGGATGAACCACTACTTACAGGCGAGATCGTTGATGCGTTAGCAGAAGAAACAGTAAAATGCACGCCTACTAGTCCTGTTGCAACGCTTGTTTCATGGTCAGAGGATGCTGACGAATACAGGAATACCAACGTTGTTAAGGCCGTTATCTCAAAGAACAGGGAAGCATTATATTTTTCCAGAGCTCCCATTCCAGCTTCCAGGACCAATGAAAATAGAAAATTTTTGAAACACATAGGTTTATATGGATTTAGGAAGGAGTTCTTGCTAAATATTTCGAGTCTGAGAACGGGATATCTTGAAAATATAGAATCACTGGAACAGTTAAGATTTTTAGAAAATGGATTTGGTATGAAGGTAGGTATCGTTGAAGCAGAACTGATGGGGGTTGATACTCCTTCACAAGCGGGAATGGCAGAGGATATACTCAGAAAAAGGGGGAAATTACTTTAATGGCTCAGCAAAATGGTAAAAAGCATACAAAATACATCTTCGTGACGGGGGGAGTTGTTTCCTCACTGGGAAAAGGACTGGCGGCATCTTCTATAGGAAGTCTGCTTGAAGCCAGAGGCCTTAAGATAAACATAATGAAATTTGATCCATATATAAATGTGGATCCTGGTACCATGAGCCCCTTTCAGCATGGTGAGGTCTTTGTAACAGACGACGGCGCTGAGACAGATCTTGATCTTGGGCATTATGAGAGATTCACTAACGTAAAGTTGACCAAGAGCAACAACTACACCACAGGTCAGATATATTTTTCCGTAATAAATAAAGAAAGAAAGGGCGAATATCTGGGTAAGACCGTTCAAGTCATTCCTCACATCACAAATGAGATCAAAGAGAAAATGATAGAGAACGGTAAAGGCGTAGATATTTTGATGGTAGAGATAGGAGGAACGGTCGGCGACATAGAATCACTTCCTTTCCTTGAGGCCATAAGACAGATGCGTTACGACGTGGGTCAGGAAAACGTATGTTACGTTCATCTTACTCTTGTGCCGTATATAAAAACAGCTAAAGAACTTAAGACAAAACCTACACAACACAGTGTAAGGGACTTAAGGAACATAGGTATACAGCCTGATATCTTGCTGTGCAGAAGTGAAATGGATTTTGGCGACGATGTTAAGAGCAAGATCAGTCTTTTTTGTAACTTGCCTAAAGAGAACGTCTTTGCAGCCAGGGACGCTGACACTATTTATGCTGTTCCACTATATTTTGCGCAGGAAGGCGTTGTTGATAAGATACTTGAATCCCTGGGCGTATGGTCTGGTAACCCTAACATGGCACAGTGGGATAATATAACAAAGAGGATCTGGGAACCAAAAGAGCACGTTAAGATAGCTGTAGTCGGAAAATATATCGACGTCACAGATTCATATAAATCACTTACAGAGGCGCTTGTGCACGGTGGTATTGCCAATAATGCAAAGGTCGACATCCTTTATGTAGATTCAGAAAAATTAGAAAAAGGCGATGTGGCCGAGGCACTTAAAGATGCTGACGGGATACTTGTTCCGGGCGGCTTTGGTAACAGAGGTATAGAAGGTAAGATAAAGGCGATAAGATATGCCAGAGAGCACAACGTACCTTACTTTGGTATCTGTCTTGGAATGCAACTTGCCGTCGTAGAATTTGCAAGGAACGTTGCAGGTCTCTGCAATGCCAATAGTGAGGAGTTCAAGGAAAAGGATTGCGATCCTGTTATATCAATGATGGAAGAGCAAAAGAAGATAGCCAACCTTGGTGGTACTATGAGGCTGGGCTCTTCTCTTTGCACACTTGTTGATGATACAAAAGCTTTTGCCGCTTACGGTAAAAAAGAGATATCAGAGCGTCACAGACACAGATATGAATTGAATAACGCATTTGTAAAACCACTTACAGAAAAGGGGCTGATCATTTCTGGTAAATACGCCTCTGCAAATCTTGTAGAGATGGTAGAACTACCAAATCATCCTTGGTTCGTGGGATGTCAGTTCCATCCGGAATTCAAATCAAAACCATTTGAATGTCATCCGTTGTTCAAGGCGTTCATAGAGCACGCTCTTAAGAATAAAAAGGGGAAATAATGACCACGTTGGATTTGTATAACAATATTCTGGAAGCAAAGATCTTTTTCATACTGGGACCTTGCGTATTGGATACTCAAGAGAACGCAGAGGCTATAGCAGACAAGCTGGTCAAGATGAAAAGAAAATATAAGGTGCCTTTTATTTTTAAGGCTTCCTTTGATAAGGCCAACAGACAATCTGTTGATTCTTACAGGGGTGTTAGCTTTGAACGCTCCAGAGAAATAATGAAGAGTATCAAGAAAGAGTATTCATTGCCGCTGATAACAGATATTCACGAAAGTAGGCAAGCAGAGCTCGTAAAGGATTTTGCGGATATAATACAGATACCAGCCTTTTTATGCAGACAGACAGACCTATTGTTGGCGGCTGGAAAGACTGACGCCATAGTGAATATAAAGAAAGGACAGTTCGTCTCTGTAGACCAGATGGGCGATTCCATAAAAAAAGTTCAGTCAACAGGTAACAACAAGGTGATGCTGACAGAGAGAGGGACTTTCTTTGGTTATGGTGACCTTGTGGTTGATTTTAGGAACATAATGAAGATGACGAACCTAAATGTTCCTGTGATCTTTGATGCAACGCATAGTGTTCAGCGACCAGGTGGAAAAGGCAATACCTCTGGTGGAGAAAGGGAATACGTTAAACCGCTTGCATGTGCCGCGCTTGAATTTGGCGCGAAAGGGATATTCATGGAAGTTCATCCAAAACCGGAAACGGCCCTTTGTGATGGACCGAACTCTCTAGATTTTGAAATGTTAGAACATACGGTCGCAGAAATAATGAAAAGGATCAAAGAGGTACATAATGTATAAGATGGACGTCATTCAACAGGCGAAGGCTGTCCTAGAGATAGAAGCAGGCGCTATAAATGATCTAAGGGAAACCATAGATGAAAAATTCAAGAACGTCATAGATGAGCTTGCCGCTGTAAAAGGCAGGGTTTTCTTGAGCGGGATAGGTAAGTCAGGGCTTGTGGCAAGAAAAATAGCCGCCACACTTTCTAGTACTGGAACACCATCGTTCTTTCTTCATCCAACAGAATGTTTTCACGGCGATGTGGGCATTATATCAAAGGACGACATAGGAATACTGCTTTCTAATTCTGGCGAGACAGAGGAATTACTTCAAGTGATACCTGTTCTAAAAAGGATAGGGGTTAAACTTATAGCGATCACAGGAAAACAGGATTGCACACTTTCTAGGCGTAGCGACCACGTTCTTGTGGTCCATGTAAAAAAAGAAGCCTGCCCAATGGGGATAGTGCCAACAGCTTCTACCACTGCAATGCTTGCGCTGGGCGATGCTATGGCTGTGTCTCTACTGATAAAGAAAGGTTTTAATGAAGAGGATTTTGCAAAGCTACATCCTGGCGGCACCTTGGGAAGAAGACTACTTATCAGGGTCAAGGACCTAATGCACATGCCACCTAAGGTCCCACTTGTCAGCGAGAACGCTACAATGAGGGAAACACTGATAGAGATGACATCAAAGAGCCTTGGTATAACGGGCGTAGTAGATAGTGATGGTTTTCTTATAGGCTCCGTTACAGACGGTGACTTAAGAAGGCATATGGAAAAGACCAGGAACTTTTTGGAAGACAACGTAAAGATGGCTATGGGCAAGAGCCCTAAAGTAATAGACGGCGAAGAACTTGCAGTGGATGCCCTTAACATGATGGAGACTTACAAGATAACTCATATCTTTGTGGCTGAACCTGTAGAGTATAAAAAGACAGGCAAGATAAAGGCAGTAGGGATACTACACATACACAATATACTTGGAGCAAAAATAATATAATGGGCGGACTTGATTTTACAAAGATCAAATTACTTATTCTAGACGTTGATGGCGTTATGACCGACGGCGGTTTTTATATAACTGCTTCCGGAGAGATGTCCAGAAAGTTCAACGTTCTGGACGGCTTTGGTATCAGGCAAGCTCTAAAGAAAGGCGTAGAAGTGGCTATCATAACCGGCGGAAAAACCGAGGCTGTTATCCACAGGAGCGAATATCTTGGTATCAAACATGTATTCATGGGCAGAGAGGACAAGCTTAGTGTTTACAATGAGAGCGTAAAACCATTGTTCAACTTAAAGGACGAGCAAGTTGCCTTTATTGGTGATGATGTTTACGACATACCTCTTTTGAACGCGGTCGGGATGCCGATAACGGTCCCTAACGCGCATGAAAGTGTTAAAAAGGTGGCCAAATATATTACTTCAAAGCGTGGCGGAGAAGGCGCTGTAAGAGAAGTCATAGATTTGATCATAGGAATATGAGAAAAAAAACCATACTATCAATAATAATTTTCAGTTTAGTGTTCCTGACGGGGTACTTTACATATTTCAAGATAAAGAACGTCCTTTCCCAAAAAGAAAGTTTCTTCCCTATAATCGCCGTAAAACATGAAGGCCCAACGATGAGAATAAAAGGCTTCAAGCTTGAAGAGTCCAACGGAGAAAAACTTGAATGGGTGCTTGCCGCAGATGAAGCACAGATGTTCAAGGACAAGGGAGAGATCCTTTTTACTACAGTCAGCACAGACGTTAAGGGCGACGGTAAAAAGAAAGAAGGATACGTCATCAAATCCAGTAGTGGAATGTATTACACAAAGGAAGATAAGATCAATTTTAGCGGTAAAGTGGATGTTAATACAAGCAATGGATATAATTTTACTACAGAGAGCGTCCTTTACACAGCCAAGGACAAAAAGTTGGCAACAGACGACGACATAGCTGTAAAAGGTACTTTAGAAAAAGGCGATAAGATCTTTGTTACAGGAAAAGGTTTTAACGGTAACGCCGAGACAGGTGATTTTAATATAAGGGATAAGGTCTACACTAAAGTAGGTGCTAATCTGGAAATAAAGAGCAACAAGGTGACCATAAATACCAAGAAGTCGACGGCAATATTTGTGAATGAGATAGTCGCAAAAAAAGATAAGATGAACATAAAAGGTGATAAGCTTGAGGTCACTTACGGGAAAAGCGGTGACGTCAATGATATAGACGTAGAAGGCAACGTTAAGCTGATGATGGATAAAAAGGTCGCGCTATGCGATAATGCCGTCATAAAAGGGAATTCAAGTGAGATCGTGTTAACCGGCAAACCCGAGCTCCATGTAGGTGAAGATATAATGGTCGGGGAAAAGATAGTGTTCTTTACAGATAACGATGAGGTCTTTGTGGAAAAGGTAAAGGCCGACGTTTCTCGCAGGGGGTACAAGAAATAATGTCCAGCAGCAAGAGCAGGCTGATCGCTAAAGGTCTTGTAAAAAGGTTCGGTAAGCGTACCGTCGTAAATTCCGTTAGTTTTGATATTAACTCAGGCGAGGTCGTAGGGCTTTTGGGTCCTAACGGCGCCGGAAAGACCACCAGCTTTTATATGATAATAGGCTTGATAAGGAACGACGGTGGAGAGATCTTCCTTGATGAAACGGAACTTTCAAAGTTCTCCATGCACAAGAGAGCAAGATTGGGCATAAGTTATTTGCCACAGGAACCAAGCGTTTTTAGGAAACTAACGGTAGAAGAGAACCTTTGGGTTGTTCTAGAGAATATGCCTCTTACTTATGAACAGAGGAAAGAAAAAGCACAGGCACTTATGGAGCATTTGGGCATAGCCCACCTTGCTGCTGCAAGGTCCTTTACGCTGTCAGGTGGTGAAAGAAGAAGGGTAGAAATAGCCAGGGCCCTTGTTACGGACCCTAAGTTTATCCTTTTGGACGAGCCTTTTAGCGGTATAGACCCATTGGCAGTTATAGATATTCAAGGTATAATCAAGGAACTCAAACGTCTGGGGATAGGGGTAATAATAACAGACCATAACGTTAGAGAGACCTTGGGGATCTGCGATAGAGCTTATATCTTAAGCGATGGGGTCATACAGGTGACCGGCACATCCAAGGAAATAGTGAAGAACGAAGTTGCAAGAAAAGCGTATCTTGGCGAGAATTTTAAACTTTAAAAGGAACAATAATGGGCGACCTCAAATTAAATATTAAGTTATCCCAGCAACTGGTCATGACGCCCCAGCTTCAGCAGGCTATCAAGCTGCTGCAGATGTCCAGACTAGAAATGCAACAGACCATAAACACAGAGCTCATGGAGAACCCTGTGCTTGAAGAAGTCATAGAGTCCCCTGATCCAAATATAGTATCAGAAAGTGCCGTTGCTGAAATGCCTAAGGATGTAGACAGTAGCTGGCAGAATTATGTTGAGACATATGATGCCAATTCTTCTGCACCACCGTCAATAAGATCTTACAAGAACGTTGATGATCATTTTAATATAGAGAACATAGCTACCAGAACGGAAACACTTTATGATCACCTTGTCTGGCAGTTAAAGATGACTGGGATGAGTAAAAAGGAAGAGACCTTTGGTGAAAAGATAATAGAGAACATAAACGACGACGGATATCTACAGGTCGATTTTAACGAATTGGCAAAGGATTCTGGGATGTCTTATGAAGAGGCAGAAGAGGTCCTTCTTAAGATACAGGAATTCGATCCAGTTGGAGTTGGCGCAAGGGACATAAAGGAATGTCTATTACAGCAGGTAAGACAATTGCATGTAAAAGACGGCAAATTGGTCTCTTTGATAAAGAACTACCTGCCTGATCTGGAGAAAAGAAATTATCCAGCTATAGCAAGAAAACTTGATGTGCCTCTGGAAAGGGTCTATGAGCTGGCAAAGATAGTGCTCTCCCTTGAACCAAAACCTGGGCGCTCATTCTCTCAGAATGAAGCTCAGTACATAGTCCCAGATATCTATGTGCTTAAGATCGGCAATGAGTACGTAATAAGTCTTAACGACGATGGAATGCCACGTTTAAGGATAAGCAACTACTACAAGAACATAATACATGACAAGACCGCATATATAAAAGAGAACGATAAAGAATACATAAATAACAAACTTCGCTCCGCTGTAGCACTTATAAGAAGCATACAACACAGACAAAAAACAATTTATAAAGTGACAGAAGCCATAATGAAGAAGCAGTTGGATTTCTTAGAGCATGGTGTTTCTAAACTTAGACCGATGATACTAAGAGAGATCGCGCAGGACGTAAGTATGCACGAATCTACCGTGAGCAGGGTAACTACCAATAAATATGTTTTCACGCCACAGGGGATCTTTGAGCTCAAGTTCTTCTTTAATAATCCTGTGTCATCTACTTCTGGCGATGACGTAGCGTCAGAGTCCGTAAGGGAAAAGATACGCCAGATGATAACTGATGAGGACACCAAGAACCCTTTGAGCGATCAGCAGATAGCGGATGAGCTCAAAAAATACAACATAGATATAGCCAGAAGGACGGTAGCCAAATACAGAGAAATGTTAGGGCTGCTTCCGTCCAGCAAAAGAAAAAAATATCTCGTTTAAATAAGGGAGGAATTTTATGCAAGTAAAGGTAACATTCAGAAGTGCAGATGCAAGGGACGACGTAAAGGCGCATGCTGAGGACAGAGTTGAGAAAATAAAGAAGTTCATGACAACACCTATCCAGGTGAATTTCATTCTTTCTAAGGATAAAATGAACCACATGTCTGAATTGACAGTAAGTGGCGATGGCGCACATCTTACCTCTTCAGTAAAAGCAGGAGATTATTTTGCTGCTATAGACG
>JBAXXF010000002.1:0-21312 GCA_037128035.1 bacterium
CTCCTGTACTATATTGATCTGAAGAACATGCAGAACAAGGTGTATAGCCGCTGGGAGAAAAGTTATTTGCAGTACATGGTGTACTCGAGCTCAATATATAGGTTGCAGAAGCTATGTTAGAATCTACCATTCCAGATTTGCACCCAACCGCCTTTATTACAGTTCCCGTCACTGATACAACGGCTTGTGCCGTTGTAACGCCAGTGCCACTAGAGCATGTAGGAGTTGAACCTCCAATAGTGTAGTGGACTACTGAACTTGGTGTAACAGCGGAAATGGTTACGGTCTGTGTCGTCGGATATGTCCCCTGACCAGGGTTAATAGAAGGTGTGGCAACCGCAAGATAGTATGTTGCTGTAGTTACGCTGGAATCAACCATGACGCCTGATTTACATGCGATAGCTTTTATAACGGTACCATTACTTGAAACGGTAAGTGCTGTTGTATATGGGGTGCCTGTAGAACAAGTTGGGACCGTTCCGCCAAGAGCGTAGTGAATTACTGCGCCTGATGTAGGTGTTGAGATACTTACTGTTTGGGCGCTTGTATATGAACCAGTGCCTGGAGTCATGGTAGGAGCTACAACCGTTCCTGCCGGAGTAGTTATAGTATAAGTTTCCGATACGACCGCTGAATCGTCCAAATTTGTTTTGCATGCAATTGCTTTAATTGTTTCTGTCGCAGTCACGCTTATTGGTGTTGAATATTGTGCTTCTAATCCAGAACATGTTGGGTCAACACCGGTAGAGGTGTAGTAGATCACTGCGCCAGGTGTGGAAGTAGTGATAGACACGTTCTGACTAGATGAAAATGATCCACCATCGGGGCTGAAAACTGGATCTGCAGCTGCTGTAGCGCTGTTATCCTCGTTCGTATTGCCACCACTATCTGTATTAGAATTGCTTAGGCCAGCATAGTTGGAACTTTTTTTACTGCTGCCAGAATCAAACAGGCCACAGTTGGAAAAAAGACTTAAGAATAGAATTGAAAGTATTAAGACTTTAGTGTTTTTCATTGTACGTACCTCACACTACTTCTTTTAGTAATTACATTATATCAGGTTTAACAATTTTTGTCAATGTTTTTTAGTATAAATTTCAGGCCCTTTTGGTACCTTTAGCTCCCTTTAGCTCCCAATATTTTACCCCATTGGATGAACGAATCTATTAATATTACACAGGAAAGTGCAAACAGAATGACCATGAGCAGGATGTTTATCTTATACGTAGAGGCATTTGGGCCGCCCGCGTTTATCTTCACCATGAAATCACGGATGAGATATACAGAAGCAGTAAAAGTTATAACTGCCATAAAGATCATTGGTATCAGTGTTACCCAAACGTATTTAACTTTTCCCATTTTTATTATCAGGGAAGTTCCTATACACAATGCAAGTACAGATAAAAGTTGATTTGCCGTACCGAACATTGGCCAAATGGTGGCGACAGAGCCTGTATGAACAAAATATCCCCACGTAAGTACGACGATAAGACTTGCTGCAATGTTCCATTTTAAAGAGTTAAGTTCTCCCATTGGTTTATAGAACTGCCCTCCGATCTCTTGTAGTACATATCTTGCTACCCTTGTTCCAGCATCTACAGTTGTTAATATAAAAAGGGCTTCGAACATTAATGCGAACTGGTACCAGTATGTCATAAGACTTTTTAAGAAGGGAATAGATGAGAAAATATAAGAAATACCGACAGCTAAGGATACTGCTCCCCCGGGGCGACCAGCTAAGTTAAGTCCGATCATGGATGAAAGCTCATTTATCTTTGAAACAGGAAAGCCCATGTTCTGTAATTCTTGGAACGATAAGGTCGTGTTGATAGCAAAATAATCTCCTGGGATAAGTACTGTTGCAGCTATAAGCGCCATCATGGATATAAAACTTTCTGTTAACATAGCGCCGTAGCCTATTGGGCGTGCATAGGTCTCTTTCTCTATCATCTTTGGTGTAGTCCCAGATGCTATAAGAGAATGAAAGCCAGAAATAGCACCACATGCAATGATGATGAACAAGAATGGAAAGATCTTTCCTGGTATTATAGGTCCACCGCCGTGTATGAACAGCGTGGTCCTGGGCATCTGGATGTCAGGAGCCACGACAAAGACACCTATAACGAGCATTGCTATTACACCTATTTTCATGAAAGAGGACAGATAATCCCTTGGAGCAAGTAATAACCAAACAGGTAGAACAGAGGCAATAAAACCATATATCACTATAAGTACGGTCAGACTGTTCTTACTTAGATTAAATACTTCGCCTAACGCTGTCCCTGGAATATACTTTCCCAATATTACAGTAAGTACCAAAAGTGTTATTCCTATTGCAGATACCTCAGCAACTTTATCTGGGCGTATCGACTTCATATAGAAACCCATTAATAGAGCGATCGGTATCGTCATGCCTATGATAAAAGTTCCCCATGGGTTATAAAAAAGAGAGTTGATAACGGCAAGGCTGAGTCCAGCGTTAGCGATTATCAGTACAAAAAGTACTGCTACCATGGTCGCCCAACCTGTGACTGAGCTGATCTCTTCTTTTGCTATCTGAGCTAATGACTTTCCATCTCTTCTTATAGAAGCGACAAGTATTACAAAATCGTGAACTCCTCCGGCGAACACAGAGCCTATGAGTAGCCACAAGAATCCAGGAAGATATCCGAACTGTGAAGCAAGAACAGGTCCTATCAACGGTCCGGCACCTGCTATAGCAGCAAAGTGATGTCCAAAGAGGACCCACTTATTGGTAGGATAGAAATTTTTACCGTCGTAGTGTTCATATGCAGGGGTCTTGTTATTGTCATTTAGAGCAAGCACTTTTGCTGCAATAAATGCACTGTAAAATCTGTAAGACAAAGCATAAAAGCATCCGGCTGCGGTAAG
This sequence comes from bacterium, assembly GCA_037128035.1. Taxonomy (GTDB): domain Bacteria; phylum Bdellovibrionota; class JAFGOL01; order JAFGOL01; family JAFGOL01; genus JAPLFT01. Next base: position 2,893 of record JBAXXF010000002.1, read on the forward strand.
CAACCATATAGCATTTATCTTCTCTGTGCTTCCAAAAACACCTGCGACCATTGCAAAAGCTATAGCGAAAACTATGCACACTACAACCCAGATCAAATTAAGAAATATTTTTTTCATGTTTGTTCCTTTGCCACAGATATTATCACTTTTATAAAAAAAATCGATTTATTGTAAAATTAGGTTAGAATGTCACTACTAGACTTAAAAGAGGGGAGGGGCCGATGCCATACTTAATTTTAACTTTTACAGCTTTGATAGGTGCAACTATCCATGTTCTTGGGAACAAGAGAACAATGAGCACAAATAAAGCTTTTAGGATCTTCTTGTTCTGGATCATCTTCTTTAATGTGGGTGTTGCAGGTTTCATGAGCTTTTATGCTCACATGTTCATGGCAGAAAAAGTCGCTCTTTATATAGGATGGGTTCCAGGAAGTCCTTTCCAATATGAGGTTGCAGTTGCCAATCTTATTCTTGGCGTGCTGGGTGTTATGTGCATCTGGTTCGGAGATGAATTTTGGCTGGCTACGATCATCGCTTCAGTTATATTTGGTTGGGGCGCAGGTTATGTCCACATCAAGGATATTATGCTCAATCATAATTATGCTCCAGGTAATACAGGGTCTCCGTTATACTGCGACTTAATAGGACCATTAGCCCTAATAATACTTTTTGCTATCTATAAACTAACAAAGAAGAAAAGAGTGTTGAGCAAAAAGGTAGTAGTGAAGAAGACTATAAAGAAGAAAACCTTAAAGAAGAAAAAATAGACCTCTTATTTACACTTTCTAAGATACGAATTCTCTCCGGAGTTGGTGTGTGTGTAGTTGTTAGCGCATCCGGAGCCAGTTTCTTGGTAAGTCTTCATGCCCTCAAGAGTATTTTGCATTAATTGGGGAGAGCTTGAACAAGAAAAAGAACTGCCCAACAAAAGAGCAGAGATAAAAAATAGAATGAAATATCGCATCCAGTCTCCGTCAGGGAGAGGAGTTTCCTCTCCCTGAGAGTGTCAGGTCTAATAAGGTTTAAAGGTCTGTTTACTTTCTTTTGTAAACGAGAATAAGAACATCATCAGAGCCAATGCAAGATAACCTGTTGCGAACTGATAAGGGACCAGTCTGCCAGGCATGGACAAGGTCCATGGCAGATACATGTTACCATCGGGCATTGCTGAGTGGATTATCCCGAACAGCGTGAATAGGGCAAGCACCAGCAGATAGACCGATGTTTGCCGGAGCTTTCGATCTATCATTGCCGCTATCATACCGCCCCATAACATCGCCGTTAAAATGAAGCCGTTACCAAGGGCAACTATTACCTGAAGTTCAGGCAATCCCTTTTCCATTGTGACCATAAGTTTAGAGAAAGTTTCCTGTGCAACCAGCATTGGATTGGATAATTTGATCTGCAACAATCTTGCCACCGTCGGAAAGAATGCAAAAGCAACAGCAGGGGTGTGCTTTGCAGGGCAAGCAAGGAAAGCCTGAGATATAATGTCTACAGCAACGAATATTAGTATCGGCGCAAGGACAGCGCGTGGTATCAACTCTACTATGAACGATACATATCCCAACATACCGCCAAGACCGATGAATATACCAGTTATAAGTGTGTAACCAAGCTTGCTCCCCATATCTTTATATGCAGGTTGTCCTATATAAGGAGTGGATTGAGCAACGCCACCGCAAAGTCCTGCGATCAATGTTGCGAATGCTTCTACAAGCAGTATGTTCCTCGTGTTGTAATTGTCGCCGGCTATCTTTGCACTTTCTGTTACGTTAATTCCGCCTACAACAGTTAAAAGACCAAATGGAATAGCGATAGGCAGATATATCATTGCTTCTTTCATTCCATGCAAGAAGCCAAGGTTTGGAGTCGGTAGTCCAAAGTGGAATTGAGCTGTTGGAATAGAAAAAGCCGTTCCCAAAAGATCATAAGACCCCAGCACATAGTAAAGAACAGTTCCAAAAAGAACGGAAACAAAAACGCCCGGGAGATTGAATGGAAGTTTTATATGCGCTACTAGATTATAAAGAATAAGCCCAAGCGCTATCATTCCGATAATTGGAATTCCAAATACGTCGACTAGCGGTATGAACCCTATAAGTACCAGTCCGATACCTGCAAGAGAACCAAGGAGTCCAGCCTCGGGAACTATTTTCTGTACCCATCCGCCCACAAAGGATAGTGCAAGCTTTAATATTCCTATCATGACCATTGTTGCCATTCCGATGTACCATGTCATCATCGCGGCGGAATGCTCGTCCATTCCCTTTGCTTTCATTGCGATAAAGGCAGGTCCCAACACGGCCAACGCGATACCTATAGTGGAAGGTGTGTCCAATCCAAGAGGCATTTCGGTTACATTAGGGTTCTTAGTTTTTTTTGCGAGCCTGTATGCCATCCATGTGTATGCAAGGTCGCCAAAGAGTACACCAAAAGCTGTTCCAGGGAACATCTTTTTGTAAACGACATCTGCTGGAAAATGGAAAACAAAGATCAGGATCCCTGCAAGAAAAGAAAGAACTGTCATGTTGTCGAACATTAGACCAAAAAAACCGTTAAGATCTCCAAAGACGAACCATTTCACTTTATGGCTGCTACTCAAGCGGCACCTCCTTGTTTTACAGCTGGGCGTCGTTACCCATATGGATCGACTGTATCATTTTTTTTATAATTTACAATACAACATTGACCAGAGTTATCATTGGGATTAGATTTATATGAGAGGTTCAAAATGAAAGACTTTTTTGTCGGACTCAACCCTATTGTACAAGCGCTTATCGCGGGGCTTTTTACTTGGTTCATGACCGGGTTGGGGGCGTCCGCTGTATTTGGTACAAAAAAAGTTAATAGAAAACTTTTAGACTCTATGCTTGGTTTTTCCGCAGGGGTCATGTTGGCGGCTTGCTTTTGGTCACTATTGATGCCTGGACTCGAAATGGCAAAACAAATGGGGCTGAATCCGTGGCTTACTGCAGTAATAGGTTTTATGACTGGTGGGATATTCATGAGGGTCTTTGATAGACTTTTGCCTCATATACACCCAGGACTTTATAATGGTAAACCAGAAGGTGGCGTTAGTACCTCTTGGCGTCGTAGCATTTTGTTGGTCATGGCTATAACTATCCATAACATCCCGGAAGGGCTTGCACTTGGTATTGCTTTTGGTGCTATCGCTGTGGGGGCTAAATCCGCAACACTTGGTGCGGCACTTGCTCTTACTCTTGGTATTGGTATACAGGATGTGCCTGAAGGGATCGCCGTTGCTATCCCTCTACGTAGAGAAGGAATAAAAAGATGGAAAAGTTTTATGCTTGGGCAATATTCCGGACTAGTTGAACCAATTGCAGCTGTGATAGGTGCTACATTTGTAATCTATATAAACGCCGTTCTACCCTATGCATTATTTTTCTCTGCAGGTGCAATGTTGTTCGTTGTTGTTGAAGAATTGATCCCCGAATCCCAAAGGGAAGAAAAGCATATAGATATTGTAACGATGGCTACCCTTGTCGGGTTCTGCGTTATGATGGTGTTGGACGTAACCCTAGGTTAAGTAAAAACTTAATGATTCAGAGCAGTTATTGCAAGAGGCTGCTAATCTTGTAATGTTGTTGACAAATCATTTTCTGTTTGCTATAATAACAAACACGCTACTTGTTAATGTTATTGGGAGGGCCATATGAAACGTATACTAGTAACCATAACAATTATTCCATCTTTTCTATTCTTGGCTGCGTGCAATGATCTGCTTCGTCCTTTATCTAACGGCGAAGCTGTCCAAAGCCCCAACTCGGGTGCTGGGCAGAACGTAACACAAAGTACTTCAGTTCAGAGTGGTCCAATTTCACTCACACCAGTTATAAAGGACAAAACTAACAACACCGCCGGATCTCTGCTTCAAATAGTCACTGGTTATAGCGATGGAACAGCAGCGCTTGTGTACAACCCAGAGGGTGACCTTTTAATTGTTTACCTTCATGATGGTAGCATCATAAAAGAGGCGTTGTACTTTACATCTGAGGACTGCAGTGGTGATACCGCCTATATAATCAAGGGTAGCTGGGCTATAATTGAGAGGGTAGCTAGGTCATACGATAATAGGTATTACAAAATGAGCGGCTATGCAAACGTGCGAGTATACAGCATGTTGAACTTTGACGGTAACTGCCTATACAACAACACTTGGGATACTGATATGATGGGTGAAATGACACTAATGGAAAAGCAACCAAGTGATTTTAGTGCTTACGCTCCGTTACACTTTGTGATTCAATAATTATGTGAATATTGCGATATATAAGGAGGGCATATATGGTACGTAAACTAGCCGTCAATAAATTAATTCTAGGTTCTTTATTCTTATTTATCTCATCGTGTGCCGTTCATACGCAGATAGATATAGAGGCTAGAAAAGAAAAAGCTAGCATAAATCCCTCAGCGCCGGTTACAGGGAATGTCTATTTTAGCCAGGCGTATGGTAAAGCGCCTACTATAGTAACGTGGGATCAGGCCAGTGACGACATTACACTCCCTGCTAACTTGATGTACAAAGTTGTGAAGGCATCATCAGCAGAAGCTATAGACACAGTTGAAAAAGCGGATGCCATAGAAGGCTCTGATCTGTTGATGGACTGGACTGCAAATACTACGACCTTGTCTGTTAGCGGACTAGTGCCGGAGACCACTTATTATTTTGCAGTTATAGCTAAAGACGAGGATGGCAATAAGGCCTTATACTGGAACCAAGGTTGGGAAGCTGTTGGTAGCACTATTCCTGGTGCGCAGAGTATATCGATAGCCATGGGACCTGATAAAAAGCCTTACGTTACTTACGTAAAATTTACAGATCCCAGCGACGCAACTATTTATGTACAAAAGTTAGAGAAGTCTAGTTGGGTCTCTGCGGCAGATACGATTACTGGTATGCGCGCACAACGTGTTTCCCTTGCTGTAGATGCTGACAAGACCATCTACACAGGTCATTTAGAATTTGATGCGGCAGGTAACACTACAGCATTTGTAGAAAAAATGGGAGCTTCAGGCTGGAGTATTGTTGGTAAGGAGATCCCGGGAGCAAAAAACATTTGTGTGGCTGTAGATACCGATAAAAAAGTTTATAGAGCTTCCTCAATGCCAGACGCAAGTAAAAACTATACCACAACTATAGAAACAATGAGTAGCTCTGCATGGAAAGTCATAGGGAAAACAATACCGGAAGCACAGATTTTGTCGATGGCCATAAGTGCCGATAATATCCCTTACGTTGCCTACTTGCAGAATAGTGCAGCTGCGGCTAAGACAGTCTCAACTTTAGTAAAAATGGGCGCTTCAAAGTGGGTGACTGTTGGAGATCCTATTACTGATGCAAAAGTAATGTCCATTGCTCTGGATGCTGATAAAAATCCTTACATAGCCTACACAAAACCATATAAGGTCAATAATGGTCAAGTAAAGGGAGTAGCTATCGCTGGTGTCACTGGGTTGGCCGGTTTCATCGATGTTCTGGGACCTTCAGGATGGAGCACAATTGGGGAACCACTTTTAAATGTGCAGAATATCTCCGTAGCAATAGATGCTGATAATGTTCCGTACAGAGCATATACAGAAGTAGTTGGAAGCAATGCAAAGAGCTTCATTAGTTCATCCAAAATAATGGCTGCTGTTAAGAATACAATTGGTATAGTAGAAAGAGTGGCTCCGGCCATACCCTATTTCACGACCAAGATCGTAGATACTACTCCACCTGTTGGTGCTAGAGTGTCTTTTAGTCAGGCCAAAGTCAGCGACCCAGTTACTGTAACTTGGGAAGCCGCTAGTGATGATATATCTCCAGTAGAAAAGTTACAGTATAAGGTTGTTGCAACTACTGCTGGTGTCCTAAATACAATTGCTAAAGCAGATTCTTTAACAGGCACTAAAATAAAAATGGATTGGAAAGAAAATACTACATCTGTAGATGTAAGTGGTCTATCCGCGAATACCATTTACTATTTTGCAGTACTGGTTAGAGATGAGGATGGTAACGAAGCGCTTTATCCTGGTGGATGGACACCAGTGGGTGTAGAAGGTATTTCTGCAGGCTCTTCTGAATACACATCGTTAGCACTAGATTCCAGCAACGTTCCATACGTTGTTTTCCAGGATGCCGCGAATGATAATAAAGCCACGGTCATGAAATTCAATGGAGCATCATGGGAGCCAGTCGGTTCCTCTGGTTTTTCTGCTGGTCAGATAGCAGAGACGGCTATAGCTTTTGACCGTAAAAATGTGCTCTATGTTGCTTACATAGATTCATTTAATGCTGGAAGAGTTACAGCAATGAAATTCGATGGATCATCATGGGTTCCAGTAGGTGTTCCAGGATTTACTAGTCAAGCCACTAACGTAAATATGGCAATAGATTCCAACAATGTTCCTTATGTCGTTTATAAAGATGGCTGGAATAACAACCAGGCGACTGTAATGAAGTTTAATGGTGACAATTGGACTCTTGTTGGTATCGCAGCATCTGCAGGTGTTGCGACTAATTACCCATCTATAGCGATAGATTCCAATAACGTTCCTTATGTAGCCTATTCGGATTGGTCTCAGGGTGGGAGGATAACAGTAAAGAGGTTTGATGGCAATAGCTGGGCTATAGTAGGATGGACAGGCATTTCTACGGGCCAAGGCGATTTTGTGTCACTTGCTTTAGACTCCAATAATCTTCCTTATGTTGCATACCTGGATATTGGATACAACAGCAGTTCATCAGTCATGAAATTTGATGGTAACAACTGGGGATATGTAGGATCTCAAGGGTTCTCTGGAAATTGGGCTAATTGGACATCACTAGCGTTAGACTCTAATGGAGTTCCTTATCTAGCTTTTATGGATGGGGCCAATAATTATGGAGCAACAGGGATGAAGTTCGATGGTTCATCGTGGATAGCCCTGGGTACCAGAGGGTTTTCTGTCGGTCAGGCTGTTTATACATCTTTACGGATGAGCAGCAACGATGATCCTTATATTGCCTATAAGGATACAGGAAACGGCGGTAAGGCAACAGTAGTAATGTATAATGGCTTAATGCGCTTTAAGACATTAAGTAATGAAATGAACTTGAAAAGATAGATAAATTTACAAGATAAATAAAAGTCCCCCTGCAGAATGCTGCAGGGGGACTTTTATATCCAGTCTCTATTTTGATTTGGGGTCGATCTCGCAGACCTCTTCATATCTTAACGTGCTGTGCCTACGTCCATAAAAAAAGAATATAGCAAGGCCGAATGCCATCCACACCAATAGCCTTAGCCAAGTATCCCTGGGTAAAAAGACCATCTGGGTCAGTGAGAGTCCTGCGCCTAATATTGGAACAAAGGGAAAGAATGGTGCTCTGAAAGGACGATTAATGTTTGGTTGATTGTAGCGCAATACCAGCACACCGATACAAACTATCACAAAAGCAAGGAGCGTTCCTATTGAGACCATCTCTCCAAGTATCGATATAGGAAAGAGCCCAGAAATTATTGCAGCCACAACTCCGGTTATGATAGTTGCGATATAAGGTGTTCTGCAGCGAGAATGAACTCTTGCAAAGAAGAATGGTAACAATCCGTCATGGGCCATTGCATAGAACACTCTGGTCTGTCCAAGGAACATGACCAGTAATACTGAACTTAGACCTGCTATAGCGCCTATCTTAACAACAGGTCTTAACCAAAGGAGTTTTGCTCCCGCAACGTTAACACCAACTGCTATTGGATCAGCGACCAGAAGCTGATCATATTTGACTATACCGGTAAGTACAAGTGCCACCAGGATATATAGAACCGTGGCAATAGCCAAAGATCCCATTATGCTAAGCGGCATATCCCTTTTTGGGTTTTTTGATTCCTGTGCCGCCGTTGATACAGCATCAAATCCTATGTATGCAAAAAAGATCACACCTGCACCTCTAAAAATACCGCTCCATCCAAAATGCCCGAACTCTCCGCTGTTCTTTGGAATAAAAGGTACCCAGTTGGCGGTGTTTATGAAAGACATACCGAATATTATGAACAGCAGAATGACGGCTATCTTAATAAAGACTATTACGTTGTTAAAATTAGCGGTCTCTTTTATCCCTATGATAAGTAGCGTTGTTATTGCTCCTATTATAAGGATCGCAGGGATATTTATTATAGCTCCAGACGTGTGCCAGCCTGTAGCCGTATTATATATAAATGGAGCGCTTGATAATGCTGGAGGGATATTAATACCAAGGTCCCTAAAAAAACTTACTACATATCCTGACCACCCTACGGCGACCGTAGATGCTCCGAATAGATATTCAAGTATGAGGTCCCATCCAATTATCCAAGCAAATAACTCTCCAAGCGTTGCATATGCATAAGTGTATGCACTGCCTGCTATTGGTATCATAGACGCGAATTCAGCATAACAAAGACCTGCAAAAGCGCAGGCTATAGCGGAGAATATCATGGAGAAGACTATTGCTGGCCCTGTGTATTGTGCAGCAGCCTGGCCAGTGATAACGAATATCCCGGCGCCTATTATTCCACCGACCCCTAACGCCGTGAGATTAAGCGCCGTAAGACTTTTTTTAAGCTCGCACTTATCTCCCTCGAATTTATCAAGTAATGAATCAATTGATTTTCTTTTGAATAGACTTTTCATAGTTGTTAAATGCTACATTGTTACCGATTATTTTTAAAGGAAAAAAAGAGGCCGTGCAATTTGCACGGCCTCTTTTGAACTCATTACGAATTGAAATATTTAGTCTAGTTTTGCTGCTGCATCACGTTTTGAGTAAAGAATAGATATAAGTATCGCAACTACGAATACTATTACAGTACCTATAACGTAAGGATTGTTCCTGTGATACTGGATCATTATAGGAGCTGCAAGTAATGACACAAGGTTGATTACCTTGATCATTGGGTTTAGTGCAGGACCTGCTGTATCCTTTAGAGGGTCACCAACAGTATCTCCAACAACGGAAGCCTTGTGTGATTCTGAACCTTTTCCGCCGAACAAGCCATCTTCAATTGTCTTTTTAGCATTATCCCAAGCTCCGCCTGCATTTGCCATAAAGACCGCAAGAAGCTGGCCAGAAAGGATAGCACCGCACAAGAAACCTCCAAGGGCCTCAACACCAAAGATCAACCCAACAACAAGAGGTGAAAGAACAGCTATCAACGCAAGAGAGATAAGTTCTCTTTGAGCTGCTACTGTGCATATTCCAACAGCCTGCTTGTAATCTGGTTTAACTTTTCCTTCCATAAGTCCAGGGATCTTGAACTGCTTACGAACTTCATCAACTATAAGGGCCGCTGCTCTTGCAACGGAGTTTATCATTAAGGAAGAGAACAACCATGGGATCGCTCCACCTATCAATAGACCAATGAAGACGGTAGGTACGGAGATCCTTATCCCTGTTACAGATAGTCTAAGAGCTTCTGGTATACCTATCTGAGCCTGAACGTTAGTAACGTCAGTCAAGAAAGATCCGAATAGGGAAACAGCTGCGATAACAGCGCTTCCGATTGCGACTCCCTTTGTGATAGCTTTGGTAGTGTTACCAACAGCGTCAAGATCCGCCATTACCTGACGAGCATCTTTATCAAGACCGGCCATTTCTCCTATGCCGTTAGCGTTGTCTGCTATAGGACCAAAAGAGTCCATAGCAACGTTATTACCTGTAAGGGTCAACATTCCTATACCGGTCATAGCAATGCCGTATAGGACGTAAATAACAGGCTGTCCCCAATAAATAAGAACTGCTGAGAATATTGTTGCTGCAATTACCACTATCTGCCAAACAGCCGCTTCGTAACCAACAGCCAATCCTTTAAGTATTAAAGTAGCTGCGCCTGTTTTTGAAGACTTAGCTATATCTTTAACTGGCTTATAGTGAGTATCTGTAAAGTATTTTGTTATTTCATCAAGTACTATAGCAAGTAAAATACCTACGCCGACAGACAAGAACGCTCTCCATTCATGCATATAGAAATGTGCAAGGAATAAGAACGCTATTAATGAAATAGCTGCCGATGTATAGAATCCCTTGTTGATGGCTTTCATTGCATTGCCACGCTTTCCGTCTTTTTCTCCCTTAACAACGTATGTACCTATGATGGAAGAAAGAACGCCTATACCACGGACAAGTAGTGGGAATATGATCCACTTTAACTCACCAGTAAGTGTTACCAGTGCAAGTCCAAGTATCAATCCGGAAACTATCGTGACTTCATATGATTCAAAAATATCTGCTGCCATACCTGCGCAGTCACCAACGTTATCACCGACAAGGTCAGCTATAACTGCTGCGTTACGTGGGTCATCTTCAGGTATTCCTGCTTCAACCTTACCAACAAGATCTGCGCCAACGTCTGCTGCTTTTGTATAGATACCGCCGCCGACTCTCATGAACAACGCAAGCAATGTACCACCGAACCCGAAGCCAAGAAGAGCATCAGGAGCTGCTATACCGAATGTCATGAATATTACTGTTCCGCCGAGTAACCCAAGTCCGTCTGTTAACATACCTGTGATCGTTCCGGCTCTATATGATATCTTTAATGCTTCTGAGAAACTTGTTCTTGCTGCTGCAGCAACTCTAACGTTTGCCTGAACAGCCATTCTCATGCCGAATTGTCCGACCATCAGGGAGAACATTGCACCCATGATGAACGCTATCGATCTACCTATGCCTATGATCAATCTTACCTGATCAGGGCTATAATCCTTGAATCTATCAAGGGCTTCCCTGGTAGGTTCAACTACATATACAGAGAAGAATAATGCGACCGTAAGTAGGACTATTAATGGAAGAATGGTCTTAAGCTGCCGAGTTAAATATGCATCAGCGCCGGAGCGTATAGCATTCCACACTTCCTGCATTTTTTCATTTCCTTTGTCTTTTGCCATTACCTGCTTTCTTAAGAATAAAGCATAAGCAAGACCCAGGAATGCGATGAAAAGAACTGTCCAGATGGCGAAAACTTCAAAACGGGTAGCGCCAATCAAGCTTGTCATTCAAAACCTCCTAAAATAGATATTTAATTACACATTTTTTTGACTGGTTTTATATATCTTTTATTGGTGTGCTTGGCAAACACAAATTTTAGCTTGGGCTTTTACTTGCCCTTTATAGGCTCAACATGAATGGTAATGTGGCTTTGAGGAATAGATTCTCCTATGTCCTGCTCAAGGTGTTTACATATAGCCTGCGTTTCCTTTAATGACATGTGGCTGTCAACTTCCAGATGAACACTAATTATGTGTTTCTTATTGTGACACGTTACATCAAGATCATGATAGCTTTTGAACATGGCTTGATGCTCATCCAGAATGTTCTTTATCTTTGTGGCGGAAGTGGTTTCCTCTATCTGTCCAGACTCCTTTGGTTCCAAATGGACAGTCACATCAATGTTATCTAAGCTGTCCTTTAATTTTTTCTCTACGTTGTTAGATATCCTGTGTGCTTCTTCTATAGATAAGTTGCTGTCCACCAGTAATATCATATCTGTGAAGACCATGTTGCCAGAGGTCCTTATCCTGAGCTTGTGGACCTTTTCTACTCCATCCACATTATGAACAAGTTCATATATCTGTTTACGCATTTCAGCAGGTGCGCTGTCCAACAACACGTTTATCGTCTTCATGGCAAGCCGGATCGATATCACTATTACAAGAACAGAAACGACCAATGCTGAGATAGCATCTGCCAAAGGGAAATGGAAGAATCTGGTCGCTATCAATCCGAATATAACTACGACGGAGCTCCATATGTCGGATGAAAAGTGCAGGGCATCGGCTTCCAGCGCTTGGCTCTTGGTCTTTTTTGCTACCCTATAAAGAGCACGGGACCTTGATATGTCCACTATTATGGATATTATCATGACAGAAAATGCATATATGTTGATCTCTATGAGCGCAGTCCTTCCCATGAGCCTTTCTGTAGCCTCGTAGATTATGTATCCGCATGTTATAAGCAGTAACAGCACTTCTATAAAGGCAGAAAACCCTTCAACCTTTCCGTGCCCGTAATGATGTGAGTCGTCAGCTGGTAGATCCGATATCCTTACAGCGAACAGTGTCATTATTGCGGCTCCAAGATCAAGGGCAGAGTGTGCCGCTTCTGAAAGTATTCCGAGGCTATTCGTCGATATACCTACTACAAGTTTAAGACTGGTAAGGAACACTGCCGCTATCACAGAGCTTATTGCAACCCTGGTCTTTTGGTTCTTTGTTCCCTGTGCGTTCTCAAAATGCATGTCCAAATGCTCCAACTAACCAAGTATAAAATTGAACAAGAATCCTGTTATCATTATTCCCAAGCCTACCACACCAGCAAATATTAGTATCAACTTTATGCGCATTACCCTTTTAAGTATCATGAACTCAGGAAGGGATAAAGCTGTTACGGCCATCATAAAGGCTAGGGCAGTTCCCATTGCGACACCTTTTTCTGTTAGCGCAGTAACAAGCGGGATGACCCCAGCTGCGTTCGAATATAAGGGAATGCCTATCAACGTGGCAACAGGTACGGCATACCACTTGTGTGCCCCTGCATATTTTGCCAAGATACCAACAGGCACGTAACCATGTATCCAGGCTCCTACTCCAACACCCAAGATTATGTATAGCCAGACCTTTTTTATGATAGCGATCGTGTAATCACTAGCGTAGCTAAGTCTGCTGGTCCACGTCTGTTTTACGTTGAAAGACGTTATATATGATCTTTCCTTTAGAAGATCGCTCATGACAAGCTTTTCTACATTTAGCTTTCCTATGACTAGGCCGGACACGATGGCTATTGTAAGACCGCTTACTACGTATATAAGAGCGATCTTTATGCCGAACATGCCGAGCAGCATTATAAGGGCCACCTCATTTATCATTGGAGAGGAGACCAAAAATGAGAAGGTCACACCAAGCGGTACTCCAGCCTCTAGAAATCCAAGGAACAAGGGGACCGCACTGCAAGAGCAAAAAGGTGTAACTATGCCAAGCAGTGCGGCCATTATATTACCTTTGTACGTTCTCTTATGTGCCAGTAGCTTTCTTGTCCTTTCCGGTGGAAAGAACGTCCTAAGCACGGATATCCCAAAGACTATCACTGCAAGGAGCAGGAATATCTTCAGCGTGTCATATATAAAAAAGTTTAAAGCGTTTTCCCAAGGAGCCATATTATTTTACGAACTGCTTAGCATAATACTTTGCAGTTAAATTTTCCCCTGTCGCTTTTTTTATCATATCGTCCCAATAGTATTTTCTGCCTGGTGCAAAAACATTGTCCTTTAAGTATTCACCTACAGCCTTGTTGTTAGCATAGCTCTGGTTCTTAAGGTCTTTGGATTTTATTATGTTCTTAACTATATAATGGTTAAGTTGAGAAGCTAAAAGCTCTCCCATCAGGTAGTTGTGATAATATGCTGGATATAGTGCTATGTGTATCTTGGTCGCCCAATCAGGTTCGTTCCTTCCTGCAGGTTTTTTGACCAACTGATATCTTTCAACAAGTTTCCACCAAAGTTTGTTGAGGTCTTGGTCAGGGTTTTCGTACATGGCTTTTTCGAACCTGTACATAACCTGTGCCCATCTGCTGAACACTAACTGTCTCAACCTCAATATCTTAAAACTTAGATCTGATATTTTGTCTTGTTCTTCCTTGGACACTCCAACAACGTCGTGTAACCACTGAGGGTTGGAAGCCATTCTGCCGAACATCATGGCGATAGCTTCAGTTGTAAAAGTGTGTGCAGCTTCTCTAAAGGACCATGGCATGCTCTGATCAAGATATTTATCGTATATCCCATGGCCGAACTCGTGAAGTACTGTGTCCATCCAATATGAGTTAGGTTTTATATTACAAACGACCCTGATGTCATTCTTCCTATCAAGGTTATCTTCGCATGCATGTTGGTACTTCCCTGGTTTCTCATATAGATCACTTCTGTCCACGATGTCATTTATAGGTGTTCCTATGCCTGCATAGTAGCCTTCTGCCAACTTTACCAGGTCCTTATCCTTGTAGTACTTATCGAGGTCCAGCGTATAGATCTTTGGAGCTTCCTGGAAATATCTGTTCTGATAATGCCAAGGCATTAGTTTGGCCGCAGGCACGTTATATTTTTGTGAAAGTGCTTTATCCATATCCTTTTTAAGAGATACGAAGGTAGGCCTTGTAAGAGCATCAAGCTCATTGAAAAGTTTTTCTATTTTCTTTGGGTCCTGCTCTGCAAGTTTAAGGCTCATCTCATGATAGTTCTTAAAGCCCATCTCTTTTGCCGCAGCGTTCCTCATCTTAACAAGTTTAATGACGTCAGCAGAGACTGAAGGCCCTATCTCTTTGCTTGAAAGCCAAGCATTTTTTAGTTCATTTGAATCGGCGGATGTCTTAAGGATATCTTCTACCTGATTATCAGTAAGTTCCTTTCCGTTAACTTTAGTCCTGAACGTTGAGAACGTGTTCTCTATCTTACTTTGGAGATTGATCATTTCTTCAAGTTTTTTAGGATCTATCTGGCTTCCTTTGTAAGCGTTATATATTATCAATAACTGACGATTTAAGTCGACATCCTTTATTTTCTTGTCCTTTTTGATCTTTTCAAGGAATTTGAAATCATCCTTGTCTGTGTAAACCTTTCCTAATTGGAACTGTAGATCAGCGGCTTTTTTGTATGCTTTTTCTTTTCCAGATATCTTTGCATCAAAAGATGATGTCGTGGCGTTCTTGTAAAGAGGCGCGATCTTTGCTTCATAATCCTTTATAAATTTCATAAGTTCCTCAGTGTCGTTATTTGTTGTTGTTTTTGCAAGTGGTGCAGCTACTAAGCTTAGCGGGATCAGCAGAAGAAATAGACGATAAAAAAGATTTTTCATAGCAAAACCTCCCTTTTATTTAATGTTCCCCATACTACCAGATTGGGTGAATGTGTCAAAAAAATTAAAAAAATTGGGGGGTTATGGGGTTGCCTTCAAGCCCGTTTTGGCTCCTTTGGCGCAGTAGGAGCGGCCTTTAGGGTCGTAAAAAAATATTTTACTTTTTGCCGGAATGAGGGCAAGATGACCTTATTAAACGGACTAGACTAACTAGTCATATTATTTTAATGGAGGAAGATTGTTATGAAACTTTTAGTTACAGTTGTAGCTGCATTATTTGCATGCTCCGTATTTGCACAGGCTCCTGCTAAGGCAGAAGTTAAGAAAGCTGAACCTAAGAAAATGGAAATGAAAGAAGAAGCTAAAAAAGTTGACGTTAAAGCTACAGAAAAGAAAGAAGAAATGAAAGAAAAGAAAATGGACAAGAAAGCTGAAAAGAAAGCAAAAAAAGCAGCTAAGAAAGCAGAAAAGAAAATGGAAGTAAAGAAAGAAGAAGTAAAGAAGGAAGAAGTTAAAAAGTAAGTCGTTCTTAACGATTTAAAATAAAAACCCTTCCTCTAGCGAGGAAGGGTTTTTTTTAACTATTTATCAGCTTTGATATAAGTGGCTCTACCATAAGAACGAAGGTCAGGATTATCAGCACAGAGATAGTAGACCATCCTACAATATTTCCCAACTTACTATTAACGTGTTTACCCATTATGGACTTGTTGTTCACCATCAGCATCATGCAGATCAGTACTACTGGTAATAGGACACCATTCAAGACCTGCGTCCATATGGTTATAGTGATCAGCGGAGCATTTGGTATCAAGATAATAACAACAGAACAGAATATGATAGCTGTAAAGAGCGCATAGAACGCAGGGGCTTCCTTTACTTTTTTGTCTATACCAGCCTCAAAGCCGAAGGCTTCACAAATGTAAAATGCGGTAGCTAGAGGTAGTATGATGGCAGAAAAGATAGAGGCTATAAACAGGCCGAATGCGAATACGTGTCCAGCAAATTCACCTGCAAGAGGTTTTAATGCGATAGCCGCATCCCGTGCCTCATTTATCTGTATGCCATTCTTGTGCAATGTAGCTCCGCACGCCACGATTATAAAGAACGCCACTACCACTGTCATAATGCAGCCTAACAGAACATCTATAAGGATGAACTTGTAATGTTTCATCCTAAGTCCTTTCTCTATGACAGCGGACTGCATGTAGAACTGCATCCATGGTGCAATGGTCGTACCCACGATACCTATGACCATGGTTATATAAGTAAAATCGCTATGCAGTTTTGGCCTGATCACCGCGGCACCTATTTCATTCCAGTCCGGTTTTGCCATTATTGCGGATACTATATATGAGAGAAGAAAGACACTGAAGATAAGGAAGATCTTTTCAGAGGACCTGTAATTACCCTTAGCAACTATTATCCAAACCAAGACAGCACATACAGGCACAGAAATGTACTTACTCACGCCGAATATGTTAAGACTGCCTGCGATACCTGCAAATTCTGTAGCTGTATTACCGATATCCGCTATTATCAGCGCAACAAATATCAGGGCAGTTATCTTTACACCAAAACTCTCTCTTATCAGGTCAGCAAGGCCCTTTCCTGTTACCACGCCCATCCTCGCGTTCATCTCCTGAACTACGAACAGGGCAATGAAGGCTGGTATCAGTGTCCACAAAAGGTGGTAGCCATACTTTGCTCCAGCAACTGAATATGTGGTTATTCCGCCGGCATCATTATCAACACTGCCCGTGATGATGCCAGGACCCAGAACACTTGCAAATATGATTATGCTCCCTAACCAGGGACGCATTTTTTTTATCATTGCCAATTCCTTGTTAGATATTCAACTACGTCGTCCACTGTTATTATACCTTCTATTTCGCCTGTTTCCTTTGCAACAACAGGGAGAGTCAAAAGGTTATATTTAGAGAAAAGTTCTGCCACCTTCTTTGCAGATTCATCAGGCGTTATCGATGTCGGTTTTTTATTCATTATCTCTGATAGCGACTTATGTCCCGGAGTTACTAGCAGCTGTCTTAAGCTCACCGTTCCTATCAACTTGTTGTTATCAACGATGAACGTCTCATATATGGTCTCTATGTCTTCTTCTGGTGCTTTTACAAGTTCCTGAATAGCATTAACGACCATTGTATTTGGGTTGAAGCTTATGAATTCCGGCGTCATTAGACCACCTGCCGTGTTATCTGAATATTCCAATAGTTCAGTTACAGCTTCTGCATCTTCTGCTTCCATCTGCTTTATGATGCCAAGCGCTTTGTCTTCCTGCATATCTCCCAAAATGTCCGCTGCTTTATCAGGGGCCATTTGCTCAAGTATGTCTGCTGCTCTTTCCTCATTCTGCGTAACTAGTAGTTCTTGCGTTGTTTTTGAATCCGTTTCGCTGAGCACCTTTGCTGCAACGTCGTCCGGTATCTGGTTTATGAGGGTCTCTCTTTGTTCATAGTCCAGCTCTTCTATTATATCTGCAAGGTCAGCTGGGTTAAGATTCTTGAACTGTTCTTTTGGAACAGTTAGCTTTATAGCGTCGTGTTGGCTTTTAGGTAATACGGGATGAACATATTCCCAGGAAACGAAAGTGTAATTGTATATGGAGATATTTTTTGGAGCGATGAACCTTATTATGTCAGCAAATTTCCCAACGATATCCTCAACACCTAACCTTCTTAGTATCCCTCTGTATCCTACATCAACATCGGTAACACTTATTTCACTGCCTGATTTAAGTAGCCTTATATCGTTGACCCTTATGACCTTTGCTCCATTAAGGTCGACTATCTGCCTGTCGTAAACTGTTTTTTTGAGCGCAAGTACGCTCTCAGAAAGATCTATGTTGTCGCTTGGGATGGTCTCAAAGAACTCTTTTAAGATGACCTCATCAGACCGGATGGAGTCAACTTCGATCTGGTTTAGAGGGATGTTCCTTTCTTCTCTTTTATTCTTTACGCATATAGCCATTACTTTTGGATATGTGGTACCGGCATGGACTATAAAGTCAAAGACCTCTCCTATGTAGGTCTTATCGGGGTCCAAGACTGCTTTTCCCAGGATCTGGGAGAAAAAGAACGGAGTATTGTATCCGCTGTTTCTTGTTTCCATGGTTACCACCCTTTGAACGGTAATCTCTTTGATGGAAGTGATGCCGTCGGGAAACCAAGAAATAGGTTTATCCTAAGTCACTTCCTATCTAACTAGGGCCATCGTCCATAATTATATTTTAATCCTCTTTGATAAGATTTCTACTATAGATGATTTTAAATTACAAGCCGGCAATTAATAGATTGAAAAAAAGATTTATGCTTTATAGACTGGTGGTATGAGTCGGCGCAAAAAGAAAAGCAGTCTATTGAAGAGATTACTTAAGGTGATCATTTGGACGCACGTCGTCATTTTAGGTGCTGGTGGCATACTTTTGGTCACATACAAGTTTGTAAATCCTCCAACAAGCAGTCTAATACTCTATAGGAAATACTTTAAAGGGGTGAGCGTAAAACCCATCAAATTCGTGCCTCTTAAGAA
>JBAXXF010000003.1:0-21311 GCA_037128035.1 bacterium
GCTTATCTTTTTGAGATACAAAGAATGATATTAGATCGTTCTTATAACTCGGACGGCATTCAGGGCAGCCGATCGAATTTATCTCTACTTTAACGTCATCTATGCCTATTTTTTTGTAAAAATAATCCAACATATATATCAACTCAGCATCCACATATGGTGAATCTGTGCCTATGGCTTCCAGGCCGAATTGATAGAACTGCCTGTATCTCCCTTTTTGAGGACGCTCATAGCGGAACATTGGGCCCCAGTACCAGGTCTTAAGAAGCTTTCCCTTCCATTCCGGACTAGAAAGATAAGCCCTCATTATAGATGCTGTTCCCTCTGGCCTTAATGTAATGGATTCATTACTTTTATCCGTAAAGGTGTACATTTCTTTAGATACAACGTCGGTATCTTCTCCAACAGAACGGACAAAAAGCTCCGTTTTTTCAACTATTGGAGTAATGCTCAGCCTATAGCCAAACGTCGAAAAGACCTCTCCGGCCACACGCTGTAGTTCTTCCCACCTTACACTCTCTGGGGGAAGTATGTCTTTCATGCCTCTTAGAACCTGAATCATAAGCTACTTAAATAACACTAGAAGTTGAAAAATCAATGATAAAGAGTATTATCTGGTTAGCGAGATAATAATGGCAGCAAAAAACGAAGTTTTAAACAGGATATATTCCTTATCAAAGATGGGCATAAAGCTTGGCCTGGATAACATGGAAAAGGCTATGGACGTTCTTGGTATAGACCTCAGTAAAATGAGGCTCATCCACGTAGCGGGCACTAACGGCAAGGGTAGTACTTCTGCCATGCTGCATAAGCTCATCTGTGACCATAGCAAAGGCAGTAAAGTAGCCCTTTATACCTCTCCCCATTTGTTGACCTACAATGAAAGGATAAGAATTAACAGCGAGTTGATAAGCGATGAGCAACTAATAGAACTAGCCTCAACTATCTTCAATAAATGTAAAGATATCCCTCTGACCTTTTTTGAATTTACTACGCTGATAGGCTTCATGCATTTTATAAGAGAGGGGGTTGAATTTGCAGTGATAGAGACGGGGCTTGGTGGACGGCTAGATGCAACAAATGTTATTTTGCCTGAGATCTGCATAATAACCAGCATCTCTGAGGACCATATGGAATATCTGGGGAATAGTTTAGAGGATGTAGCAAGAGAAAAAGCAGGCATATTGAAGAAGGGTTCATATGCAGTGATCTCTCGGTCGACATGCCAGGACCTTATTAGAAAAGAAGCTGAGCATATAGGGGCCAAAAGGATCTTCGGACTTGGGCAGGAATTCAACTATAAGATAAACGATGACAAGAGCTTTAATGTAGTTATAGAGTACGGTGCTGAACTCGGGAAAAAAGAGTTCAAGGGCCTTAAAAAATCTCTAATTGGTGATTACCAATTCCAAAATGCCTCCTGCGCTATCATGGCCTTTGACCTTTTGGGCATTGCTGGGACAAATGAAAGTATAACGAAGGCTCTTGGAGCTGTAGACTGGAGAGGACGCCTTGAAAGACATAACATAAAAGGGAAGACCGTTTACCTCGATGTAAGCCACAATCCAGAAGGGATATATGCAACTGTAAAATTTCTATTGGAATATCATAAAAATGACGTTATCCACATAGCTTGCGGTTTTATGAAGGACAAGGACTATGCGACCATGATCAAGATGTTGCACGGGGTAGCAGATAAAATGTTCTTGATGCCTACAAATGTTGAGGGCCGGCAAACCTCTGCAGATGACTATAGGTCGGTCATAGACCCTAAATGGAAGAACGTTCAGATATGCAAAGACTACAGAGAGGCTGTCGAACAAATAATGAAAGAGGACGGGGTTATAGTGTTTACTGGTTCCATGTTTAATTTTGAGCATATATCAAAACTACTAGAGGGATCCATCTAGATGTTCTGGCTGATCATAACAATATTACTAAATTTACTGCCTGCGGAAGGTGAACGCTCACGTTTTTCTGCCGATAAATATACAAGGAACGCCAAAGAAGATAAGACCGTGCTTGATGGGAACGTTACCATTGTAAATGATACCAGCGTACTAAGAGCGGACTCTGTCGAGTTAAATAACAAGACAAATGAATTTACTGCCACTGGCAAGGTAGAATATAAGGCCAGCGGGCTTGACATAAAGAGCGAAGAATTAAAAGGCAGTATGACCTCGGCAAAAGGAATGATCAAGAATGGAAGGATACTGTCAGGAAAAGATATCTTTGAGGGCGCAAAGATAAATAGAGTAAGCAGAAATCACTTTCTGATACAAGAAGGCTCATACACCAGTTGTACTAATGATCCTCCCGATTGGCGACTATACGGGAACGACATCGACATGACCTCAGGAGAATATGCGCACCTTAAGGATGTCGTTATAGAGTTATTTGGCCTTCCGATCACGTATATTCCATACTTTGTTCTGCCAATAAAGAATGAACGGCAGTCTGGTTTTTTACCTCCTAGCTTTGGTTTTGGATCTGACGGTTTTAACATAAATGAACCATATTTCTGGGCAATATCAAGGAGCCAGGATGCTACATTTACCCTTGGGCACTATGGTAGTAGAGGATTAAAAGAGGCTGCCGAATACAGGTCCGTTTTTGCTCAAGAATCATTTGCAAATATGTACGTGTTCCACGTTGATGATAAAAAATTCGCAGCCACCATATATAACGGTCAACCGCTTAACAAAAACAACCGTTATGGCGCAAGGATGGATCAGGACCTTAAGTTCTCCGACGATATCTCTGCTAAATTTAGGATACGATATGTCACGGACGCAAATATCCCAAGGGATTTTTCTGAAGAGATGGAAGGTAGAGCAGACCCTTCCCTGGAAAGCAAATTCCTTTTGTTGGCACATACCCAGAACGTGGCATACACCTCCAACATTACTTATTACGAAGACATGCTTAACAAGAACCCATTAAGCTCCAATTCAACGCAGCCTCAAAGGCTTCCTGAACTTTCTCTAAATTTGGCCAAGACTAAATATTCAATATTCATGTTTGAAGCAGACGCCTCGTATCTTAACGTTTATAGGTCGGCACCATTCTTTGATGACATGAACAATGATAACGTATTCGATCCTACTACTGATTTCATAAGGACTGGACAGAGATTCGATTTTTTCCCAAGAGTATCTGTACCAATAACGACCACCGTATTCAAATTGACCCCTGCAGCAGGCGTGAGATATGACTTCTATAAACTACCTGTCGACGGCAATGCTCACAGGACATTGGTGGATTTCACCGTTAACTTATTGTCAGAAATATCCAAGTCCTACCAAAGAGATAGTTACAGGGAGTTTAGAGCATTAAAGCATTCTATAGAACCTTTCGTAGATTACCACGTGATACCTACGATAAAACAGTCCCCTCACCCCTTCTTTGATATTCCGAACGCACCTATGTTCGACTCTGTAGATCAGATAGGAAAAACTAATACTATTACTTACGGCATAACCAACCGACTTATGGCTAAACAGATGAAAAACTATATAGAGCCTGTTGTACCTGCCAAAGCTGAAGATGGGGAAGAGTGTAAAACATGTGCGAGCAAACAGGCAGAGAAAAAAGAAAAGAAAAAAGATGATAGCATAGTAGCTGAAAGTACAGATAAATTCCTTGGCCTTAGAGAAGCAGACACAAAGTCCAAGAAGAAAGCTAAACAAAAGGAGACGCCAAGCGAAGAAGATTTCACGATCGTGCAACCGCTACAGTGGAGATTATACCAAAGCTATAACTTCCTTGATACTACAGGACAACCTTTTGGGAACGTATTTTCGGACATAACAGCATCACACGCTTGGATGAGCTTACTTCTCTCTAACTTTTATAACATCTATACAAAAAGGACAGGTATCAGCAGTCAGTTGCGTCTAACTGGGGGACAGAGGTATGTCCAAGTTGGATACTACAACGATAAAACAAAGCCTGGTGCTACAACAGATCAGTTACAGTTACAGTTTGGTTTTGGGTTGTGGCGGTTCTTTACCAACGTAAGGTTCATTTTGAACAATTCTCTACCAGGAAAGTTCAGCGATAGGATACAGGATAAATACTTTGACCTGATTTATAATCCGCCTTCATCATGTTGGTACCTTAAATTTGCAGTAAGCGCCCCTTATGACAAACCTGGTTTTAATATGTACATAACATTTAGCTTACTGATAAGTGGTCAGGCTATCGGATTTGGTAGTGAAGGGAATTTACTAAGCGCCATGAACTTTGGTAGCAAGTAAAAAGTAGAAAACGCCATCTCTTACTTTAACTTTCTTGTATAGAACGCCATTGTTATTTACATCATCATTTAATTTCACAGGCTCTATCATCATATCCATACACAGCTTTTTCATAGCCTTGTTCTGAAAGACACGGTCCCCTGATTCAACATATATGGGGATATCTATATTGTTGAGCACATCGTGCCTTAGGAAGTCTATATCGTCAGATAAAACCCTGGACAGTTCATAAATATCCATCTTGATCTCTTTTAGAATATCGATAGAGCCTGCCCTTACTAGAACTTCCGGTTCAGCGCCATCTATTATTGAATCGATAGCATCTTTGATGGATCTCTTTTCTGCACGTAATTTGATCTTTAGCATAAGATGTGGATAAAAAAGCCCCATGAAACCAATTATCATGAGGAACATCGCAACAAGGTGGTATTTAGACAAGAATATAGAGACTAAAATAGAAATTAACACAAGGGATGTGAATATGATCTTTTTTATCACTTTATAAATTTCTAAGCTTATCCTTAAGCCTGCTTCTCATTACAGCTTCATGGTCATGGTTGACCTCTTCGGCTTTCTCAAAATTACCCAGCTTAGTTATCATGGAAATAGAAGTCTTGCTTGTTCCTATAAGCATTCTTTCCCCCATGATCTCTATTATGTGTAGTCTCTTGTCGTCCTCTAAACTAAAACTGCTTAAGACCTTTATGCTATTCCCAAAAGCAGTGTTGGTCCTTAGCAGATCTATCATATCAGGGGATGTTGTTGGCCTACTAACAGAAGCAGGTTGTTTACTGCTAGATACATTAGAGGACTGT
Organism: bacterium; assembly: GCA_037128035.1. Classification (GTDB taxonomy): domain Bacteria; phylum Bdellovibrionota; class JAFGOL01; order JAFGOL01; family JAFGOL01; genus JAPLFT01. Next base: position 5,075 of record JBAXXF010000003.1, read on the forward strand.
TCTGAACGCTTTTTAAAGAAGAACAGTGCAAGGAATAAAAGGACTATTACACCTACCAAGACTGCGCCTATCTTCACCAACTTAAAGATCAAGCCTCTAAGTGACAAAACCCTCGTCCATATATTCCTATCGGTCTTGATCTGTGCCTCTCCTATCTTTTCTTCTATTTCTTTTGTCTTTGCTTCTGCAACAGTATCTTTCTTTATAGCGTTATCGCCGTTGTCCTGTAAGCCCGCCTCCGGTATTGAAGGTGCAGGCCCCTTGACCTCTGCTGTTGGCGTTTTTGTTTCCACTACAGCTGGAGCTACCGCTGGCACCACTTCTTTTGTATCTGACAATGTCTTGTAACTAAAAGTGAGGATATTACCCTTTCCAGAAAGTGAACCAGTCTTTTTTATTGTATCGATAGGCACCCTAAAATAGATGTTAAGCTTTACTGTGCCTCCTGATCTTTTTGCGCTGGGCACCATGCTTGCTTCCATTTTGAGTATAGAGGACTTTGCAGAGGAGCTCTTAAATATTTTCTTTATGGGTATTATAAAAGCATCGCCCATAATAAGGGAGAGATGGTCTGATTCATAAGTGATCTTAACTTTTGATCTTTCATAGCTCCCATTCATTTCTATCCTTATAGTACCCGTATTGCCCATACCACTTTGGCTAACATCCTTTAGCTTCACAAGAGCATGTGCAATGGAAGGGAACAAAAAGGCTGAAAGTAATAAAAGGGAACAAACTGTTCTTTTCATAAAAGATCCCCTATGAATGTATTATAACTCTATTCTCTCGAAAAATTTCTTGTTTTTATACTTTGCGTTGAAAGTTTCTGAATGGCCCCATTTTGTGAAATCATCGAACTTTTCCTTAGCCGCCCCTTCAAAACCAAGCTCAGTCAATATTTCTTTAGACGTTGAAGGCATGATAGGCAGGAGCATATATGTGGTTATTCTTATAACCTCTAGGACTGTTCCAAGAACGAGCAACAAAGCCGCCTCATCTCCAAGTTTGACGATATTCCATGGTTGGCTTTCTGCTATATATTTATTCGTTTCATCAAAAAGTGCCCACATTAGGTCAAGGGTCTTATGAAATTCATATTTATAAAAATCTTCCTTATAAGACTTTATTACTTTTTCTAAAGCTTCCTTCAACGGATGAGTTTTTGGCAGATGACGTGCCACCTCTATCTTATCCTTATCCACGAAGTACTTTTCTATCATACCCATTGTTCTGGAGATAAGGTTACCGTAGTTATTAGCAAGGTCGGTATTGTATCTAGCTACGAAACGTTCGATAGTAAAATCAGAGTCCTCTCCCCAATGCATTTCTCTTAGAAAAAAGAACCTTAAGCCCTGATCGCCGTATTTTTCCTTAAAAGAAGCTGGTTCTATGACATTACCTATTGATTTGGACATTTTCATCCCTGACATATTCCAGTATCCATGGACATTAAGGTGCTTATAAAGAGGAAGTCCCGCCGATATAAGCATCGTGCCCCAATAAAGAGTATGCGTTTTCAAGATGTCTTTTGCTATAAAATGCTCGCTGACATCCCAGTAGTTCTTAAAATTTGGGTCATCTGGATATCCTACGGCGCTTATGTAATTCAACAAAGCATCGAACCATACATACGTAACGAACCTATCGTCAAAAGGAAGTTCTATTCCCCATGAGACCCTTTCCTTAGGACGGCTTATACAAAGATCCTCTATCTTTTCTTTAAAATAGCCAAGAACCTCGTTCCTGTACCATTCAGGCCTTATCATGTCAGGATGAGCTTCTATCTCTTTCTTAAAAGCTTCGGCATATTTGGACATCTTGAAGAAATAGTTCTCTTCTTTTACCAGTTTAGGTATGGTCCCGTGGTCAGGACATTTGCCATCGACAAGCTCGGAATCCGTTATGAACCTTTCGCATCCCAGACAATAATGTCCTTCATAGGAGGCAAAATAGATATCACCGGTGTCGTATAATTTTTGGAGAAGATATTTTACTACTTTCTTGTGTCTATCCTCAGTGGTGCGGATGAAATCATCATAATCAAGGGCCATTAGGTCCCAGACGTCCTTAAAACGTTTTGAGTTCTCATCCACAAAACTAACTACATCCACCCCTGCCTTTTGAGCAGCTTGGGCTATCTTCTCACCATGTTCATCAGTTCCAGTAAGAAGATAAACTTCCCGCCCGAACAACTGATGATATTTTTTCACGATGTCTGCGACAACTGTCGTAAAAGTGTGTCCTATGTGAGGATGAGAATTAACATAGTACAGAGGAGTAGTTATATAAATATTAGGCTTCTTCATCTATTCCCCCAAAGCTATATTGATGAGTTCATCCAAAAGCTGTTCATAAGGGATCCCGCTCTCTCCCCATAGCCTTGGATACATACTTATCGTCGTGAATCCTGGTATGGTGTTTATCTCGTTAAAATAGATCTCGCCTGATTCCTTATCAACAAAGAAGTCTGTTCTGGACATTCCTGAACAGTGTAGGACCTTGAAGACCTTTTTTGCGTACTCTGCTATGGTGGCCTTGGTCTTGTCATCTATATTTGCAGGTACAACAAGGTCAGCACCTTTAGCATCTATATATTTGGCTTCGTAGGTGTAGAATTCTTTCAAAGGGATTATCTCACCAGGTATGCTCGCGCGGATCTCTCTATCCCATTTTCCAAGGACAGCGAACTCTATCTCTTTTGCGTTTATCCCTTTTTCCACTATCACCATGCTGGAATAAGCAAAAGCTTCCTGGATAGCAGGAATTAGATCGTTCTTTGTTTTTACCTTTGTTATACCCACCGACGACCCAGCGGAAGCTGGCTTTACAAAAACGGGAAGACCAAGTTCAGCTACTACCTTATCAGCATCTATTTTGTCTTTCTTTGTATATGACACCCACGGAACAACAGGTATTGAATTATATTTTGCTATGATCTTTGAAATATCCTTATCCATACCTACGGATGAAGAAAGAGTGTTACACCCTACTACAGGTAACCCCAGGTGCTCTATTAATCCCTGAAGAGTGCCATCCTCACAGTTCTCTCCATGCACTACGGGGAAAACAGCGTCAACAGCGAACGGTATCAATTTGCCTGATTCTTCATAATGAAAGGTCGGTTTTACGCCTGGAATTATTACGCATGGTCTCCATCCATCATCCTTTAATGTATAGGAATCTATAGTCCCTTTGTCCGTATAGAACTTAGTATCCCCATAATAGCGCCACTCACCCTTTTCTTTGCCAATACCTACCACGTGAACATTGTATCTGTTCCTATCAAGATGTTTGGCAACAGAACTTGAGGACACTACAGATATAGTATGCTCTGGAGACACTCCGCCTCCGAGGACCAAGATGTTCAATTTTTCATTATTTTGAGATTTTTTCATTTACAACCCCTATGATCTTGTCTTTGTGTTTAATTGCAGATGATGTCATTTCACTTATCTTACTATTGAGCTCAGTCTTGAATTTTTGATCCTTTATGCTTGGAAGGTTTATCCTTACGTTCAAAATAGCCCCTTCAAAACCTGCATAAGCCATAAGAGCCCCTACACCCACATCACTTGCTGAGTTAGGATTACCGACCGAGACGACCTCAGCTAATTGTTCCAAGACATCAACACAGGTTTTGGCAGTGTTGAATGGAACAAGCGTTGCTTTTTTATATCCGTCCTCAAGAGCAATGTTCCTAGCTTCTTTTTCATTATCTGTATTCTTAGGCATTCTCATCGCGCAGATAACGTCATTAAAAGCATCTGTATCGCTATCTATTGCTCGTTTAAGTTCTTCAAGATCGGAAACCAATTTTTCTCCACTAGCGGATAATTTTTCTAGAGTGGACTCATAACCTTTTTTTGCAGGCGTAAGACTGGCCACCATTGAACCAAGACCAGCGCCAAGAGATCCTGCTAAGGCAGACACACTCCCGCCTCCGGGAGCTGGTGAGTCCTTGCCAACCTCATCTATAAAATCATCCAACTTCATACTGCACAATTTCCCAGGTTTTGAGATCTTGTATTCTATTACCTTCTCATTAATATCGAACGGAGCTATCTCATCAAGTCCGAGTGATTTAACGGCAAGATGTATTATTTCTTTTTCTGGTACGCCTACAGAACGCTTAGCTTTTTTAAGGAAATGTTTACCTGTTTCTATGATAGCATCCTTTGGCAGTAGACCGACAAGCTCGCTACCAGTGACCCTTAGTCCCAATTTTGTAGCTTCTTCTACGCAGGTCTCAAAAAGCTTGTGCAGTGGTGTTATCTTATAATTGGTAAGGTTTATAGAGACCTGGGCAACACCGTACTGTTCTATATACCAACCAATAGCTTTAACTTCCTTTAGAAGTCCTGGGGTATTAACAGCCTTGCCATCCTTGTCCCTTACTATCTCACCTTTTTCATCCCTTTTTGAACGCCCAGCCTCTCTTATACTAAAGGCAACCTCGTTGGCCAGTGCCCTATCCCTTGTGTTTAGATTAACGTTATATGCTATAAGAAAATCGCGCGCGCTTACTTGCACAGCTCCTGCTCTTTTTACAATATCTGTATATTTTGATGGACCAAAATCAGGTTTTAGCGTCTGTAGTTTTTCTGGAAGGCTTTCATATTCTCCCTTTCTCACATAGGCGAGATCCTTTCTCTCCTTGCTGGAAGCCGCGTAGCCATACAAATACACAGGGATATTGAGTTCTTCTCCAACTCTTTGTCCCAATCTTTTTGCGACTGCAACACATTCATCCATTGTAACACCGGAGATAGGGATGAAAGGACAAACGTCCGTGCACCCTTGTCTTGGATGAGCCCCACTATGTTTACACATATCTATGATCTCATGACTTTTCTTTATACACTGGAAAGCGGCTTCCTCTGCGGCTTCTGGAGAACCTACAAAAGTTATAACGGTCCTATTAGTATCAAAACCGGGATCCACGTCTAGCAATTCAACTCCGGTAACTGACTTAATAGCGTCGACAACGGCATCTATTATTTGTTTGTTCCTACCTTCTGATATGTTAGGAACGCACTCTATCAACCTTTGCACGGCAGACCTCCTGATATTGAGCTCATTTTTATTGCTAATATATAGTGATAAGTGGCCTTATCAAGTGGAAATTACTTGATAATCCTGTCCAAGTAAGACTCTATGACGCTTATGTCCACAGTGGTATCCCTGCATGGTCCGCTGGTCCTCTTATTCAGAACGGCTATCACCGGTATCCCCTTTACATCCCTTAAGCCGCTTATTAAGTCGTTCTCACAGGCTACAGCTATTATGAACTTCGGTCTTTTTTGTTTTATTATTTCCCTTGCGGCAGTTCCTCCGCTAACAACAACTATGCCTATCCCGTATTTATCCCTAAGTGAGGTAAAGACCGGTATGCAACATTTTCCACAAGACCTGCAGTTATCAAGTTTATCCCAAGTCACCTTATATAGGCATTCGCTATTCTGCAGGCAGTGAGGCAACAATACCAATATGTCCGAACTTTTGTAGACCTTTATACTACCTTGTTCCTTCTCTATCCCTGCAAGTGTATGATGGTTGCTGTAATTAATGATCTCTCTTCTAAATCTATCGAAATCAAGTCTCAGCATATTCGCTGTAAGTTCCATAATAGGGTATGCCAAGAACAAAGTGCCAAGGACACAGCAAACAGAGAGTATGAGATTAACAAAAAGGAGTGAGGCAAAAAGAGGAACAAAACCTATTACTAGCAGCCCCCAGGAATTATAGTGAACAGACAAAAAAACGACTAAAGTAGTCCATAATGCAAAGAACAAAAACAACGTTCCAGTTATAATATAAAAACGCTTCATAGAACGACCTATAACCTCTCCTTTAAGCCTTGTTTTGGAACTGATACTACACTATAATCCATAACAGAATGAATCTCAACTTCAATGAAAAATCATACCTTTCTGTGATAATTGGCAGTTTTGCCATGCTCCTGCTTTTGTTACCATTATTCATGTATTCTGAAAAAAGACAGTTGATAATACCTTCTGTCGTCATCTTTATTTTTATACAGGCCCTTATCTATTTTTTGCCAAGGAGCAAAAAATAAAATGCCAAAATTCTTAGAACGAAAGACCCTTACTAAGAACATCTATTTCATGGAATCTTCGTGCTGCACTCCTGAGATAGTGGACCTTTTTACGCCGAAATATGATCCGGAACGCCTTGGTTACACGCGAACTTACGATCTAAAAGACGCCGACATTTTAATAATATCCGGCTACACCCCAGAAAAAGTCCTCCATAAAATAGAAAAAAAATATAAAGAACTAGAGCACAAGCCGCTCGTTATAGCTATAGGTGGCTGTGCGATAAAGAAGGGACCTTTGAATGCACCAGATATAAATATCCCAGTAGCAGTATATATTCCTGGCTGCCCTCCAAGACCGCAAAGCATAATCGATGGGCTAGTACGAGGACTTAAAATAAAATGAAGGTCTTCATTAATTATCCATTCGGTAATACCGAGCTAGAGGCTCGTATCAGGAATAAAAAACTTTTTTCTGTAAAAATGGAAGAGGGATTTAATTCGAGAAAGATCTTGGACACATGTCTGCTTCATAAGGAACCACTAAAATTTATCCCTTATCTGGAAAGGATAGAACAAAGTAGCCATAATCATTACGCGGTCTGCTTTTGCTCATTGATAGAGAAAGCCGCCGGAATGAAGGTGGACTACCTAGTACAGGTAATAAGGACCATCTTTCTTGAGCTAGAGAGGGTATATAGTCACACTCTATATTTGAATCGCTTATTCTCATACACAGAAAACCCAGTTGCCATAAACCACACTATAGCGATAAAGGATGCTCTGCTTAGTTGTTTTGAAGAAGTAACAGGGCACAGGATGTTCGGCACGAACCACGTGTTCGGTGATATGAATTTCAACATAAGTTCAGGTAATATAAAGTTCATTAATGCGACGATAGAACAGACCACTCTATCACTCAACAAGATAAAGAAGATAGCTGACAACAATCCATCGATGATATCACTTTTCAGAGACAGCGTAGTAATTACTGAAAAGAACATTTTAGACAAAAAGATCACAGGTCCTTTTTCATGGTTCAAAGGCCTAAACCAGGATGCAAGATCAACGGAGCCGCACTTTGCTTATGCAGAGCCTGATGTCCAAAAAAAGCTTGAATACAGAAAGATAGAACAGAACTGCATATACTCCAGGATGTGGCGCATTATCTATGATGTAGAGAACTCAATAAAAATAGTACAATCACTTTTGGAAAAACACAGTCCTGTATATCAGCGCAAAATGGTCCTGGAACAGCCAACCTTGCACAAAGGAGAATACTCAAACAAAATAGAGTCACCAAGGGGCATAATAGGAATGGATATTGAAGTAGATAAGAATGGGATCATCGCAAAGATCCACGTTGACTCCCCTTCAGACATTAACAAGAAGATGCTCAACGATGCGCTTAACGGGACCCTTGTGGATCACATAAATCTAGCTTTCGACAGTCTTTACCTCTCCATGATGGAGATAGACAAATGATAATGATACTTATTAATTTCCTTATGTTCTCATTATTCATTTTTGTGTCTGACTCTATGGCCGTGATATTCAAGGTAAGAATAGAAAGAAGGATCGGGGTCAGCGCAAATTTTATAAAGATGTTCTTTAATACCATTCCGTCGTACCTTAGCAAGATCCCTTATATTATTATTGTGTTCTTAGCTGCACAGATAATGTACACGAACCTTCTAGACCCAAAGAACTTCATATTCCTTCCTTTGCTAATGATCTTCATAACTACCCTTAGGATCGACTCAAAATATTACACTCAGGGGATAACTTCTGCGTCTTATTTTTTATCCATTGCTGTTTGCATCCTTACGATGCAGTCAAACAAGGGCCCTTTCTCTATCGCAGCACTAGTTGTGTCTATGTTCGCTGTATTAATGATCAACAAGAGCAGACCAGAGTCAAACGCGCTAAGCGTAGCTACTAATCTGGCGATCAATATCTACCTAATCTACGTCTTCATGCCAACGTTGCCTTTTGTTTATTCCTTAGCGGCCTCTTTCATAATATTATGTGCGCAGTCATTGCTGCAGCAAATGTATCCAAAACTTGGCCCACTCCCATCTATGAGACAAAGTCTCACGATAACACTATCAGCATCAGTTGTTTGTTTTATATGTAATTTGCTCTGGGGAATATTTTTTAAAGGAGGGTTCTAAGTCATTAAGTCCGTTATTAGAACAATTAGAGGTATCCTCTATCTACTCATCTCTGGTCACGATGTAACAGAGATGTACCCAGACCATGTGACCAAACCGCTGTTGCCAAAAAGAGCAAAGGGGTTCCTGGCTGTTGACACCTACAAGTGTAACCTTTGCTCTGACTGTAAGTGGGTATGTCCGTCTAATACACTGGAGCTAGACATGAATAACCTAGCGTTGGTCGTAGATTATACAAAGTGTGTATATTGCGGTTATTGCGTGGTTACATGCCCTAAAATGGCTTTATCCTTTTCCAAGGAATTTGAGGGAGCAACTAACGATAAAGATGTTTTCCAGCACAGCTTCAACATAATCAACATAAAGGACATCAAAAAGGAGAACGAATGATACGCGTTGCTCTAATATTGGCTATAATTATTTTCCCTGCTGGGGTTTTATTCTGGAAGGGAGGCTATTCGTACTCGATACCTTTCATTTTTCTACTATTGCTCTATGTCCAATTCAACGACTTTATGCTGCCGTTTAAAGAAAACTATAAAAAAATATTAACCGCGATACCCTTGGTCGTGCTTTTTTACTGGCTCTCTACATCTAACACTGAACACACAACAAAAGCTCTGCCGCTTGGCAACAGTGATGTAAAAATAGCCGTTATACTGTCATGCATCACTATATTTGTAGCAACAACAAGCATCTTGTTGATACTAAAAAGAACAAAAGGGGAAAAAATACATGATTAATTATATCCTGTTGTTTTCTTCTCTAATTGCACTGATCGCAGGGATAGTGTCCCAGAACATGTTCTACAGAATATCAGCTTTCATAACCGCGTTCTCTTTGTTAACTATCCTGACCACCAAGGACCTTACGACGGCATTCATAATAATGATAAATGGATTTGTGATCTATGTCCTACTTTTCTTGAGTTATAAAGAGTACAAAAAAGATGATAATTAATTATGAGACATTGAGCTTTATAGACTTTTCTAAACTTTATACAGTTATAGCCGTGTTTGCATTTATCGTTGCTATCCTCCTAACCGGAAAATTCAACTTGGTCAAAATGGTCCTTTCAGCCTTAACGCTGGTATCAATGATCCTAGTACCTTCTTCGACAGCAATGCTTGTCCTAGCCCTTATCAGTATTATCCAGGCTTGGGTATTCGTGAGAAATGGGCAACACAACACAGCTTATAAGTACTTTTTTTATTCGTTCCTTTTGGTCTTTATGAACATCCCCGTAATAGCAGGGGACTATAAACTGATCTTACTTTCCATTTTTACGATAAAAGCACTTATCTCTTCCTATAACGATGAGATCTCAGATGGTTCTACATTCGTGCTCAATACTGGCCTTCTGGCAGGAATAGCTTTGAACTTACAGCCTATAGACAAGAACATCCCTGTGGTATCTATCATGCTTATACTGGCGATGACCCTATCGCTACTGAGATCAATATTTGATAGATCGGTCAAAACACCACTATATATACTGCCTCTCTTTATAATAGCGTCATCCTTATCTGACAGCACAACAGTGCTTATGACCGTAATATATACCTTGCTAGCATCACTCATCTATATACTAAAAAGCAATAAAGTAAGTTTCTCTTTCCTATGTCTTTTTGCCATACCATTCATAGACAACTCGGTGATGCACTCAACAGTTAGAGCATTGGCTTCTTCTGCCCGTACAATAGAGACCACATACATCTATTGGACCATAGGGGTATTGAGCATAATAGCTGTTCTAAAATTCTATGAACAAAACCTTGTGCCAGCATTTAAGACGTTCAAATATCGTCAAACAGGAGAGATACTTTCCGCTATCGCTGTATCAGTTGGCTCAGGCCTGTCCAACTATAGATTATCTTTCCCAGTTCCTCTTGCTTGCGCCATCCCTCTTCTTTTCCTTGAGGCTAGATACTCTCGCTTAGTGACAAGAGCCCCTTTGTACTCTCTTTATTCAAAGATCGAGAGGACCATAATAAAACTATACAATTATAAAAAAGCTCTAGCTAAGTTTATCTGTATCGGATCAAAGCATGCTCTTAGAACGGCTGGTAGAAAAGCAACCCTTGGGCTAGTCATGATACTTAGTTGGGTACAGCGTACATATAACAGGAGTTTCCTTTTTGTAAAACGGACAAAACGCCTTGGCATAGCCTATTTATCATCATTATTTGATAGACTTGTAGTGCGCAAGATAAGAACAGAGGAACTTCTCGCTATAATTTTTGCGATAATGATCTTATTAATATATTTATTGGGAGATAAATAATGGAAATACAATTGCTCTTTATTATACTTCTGCCCTTGGCAGGGTTTCTTTTTGAAGCCACCCTTCCCAGGTTCTTCAAAAAGAGTGAAGGATTTAGCTCTATTTTATTCTCTATCCTCACAGTATGTGCAGTTTTCTTCTTCTGCAGTAATTTTGACCTTGGTTCTAGGCAGGCGCAGTTTATCTACAATTCTGCCTGGATAAGTGATTGGAAAATAGACTTCAAGCTGGCTTTAGACGGGGCTGGATGCATCGGCATAATGCTGATCTCCATAATATTCCTTATCACATCAATAATATCCAAGAGCGATAAGAAAAGTAATTCCTATTTTCCCATGATCATGCTTTTGGAAGCATCGGTAATGGGTTTTTTACTATCATACGATTTTATACTTAAGATACTCTTCTGGGAAGTTTCCTGGGTCCCTGTATTTTTCTTACTTATAGCCGACCAAAAGAAACGGTTCAGCATCCTCTATTTAAAATACTGGTTCTCCAGTGAAGTGCTTATAATCATAGCCTCCATACTATTATTCAATATCTCAGGCATGTCATACGACATAGAAAAGATAACCCTGACCCAGCTAGGTGCCAGCAACACGACGACCATAATCTTCTTCATGTTGATCGCAGGCTGCATGATCAGGGCATGCTTGTTCCCTTTCGACAGATGTATAAATAGATCAACTAGATCATGCAACTATAATACGTCCATAATAATCGGCGTAGTAATGAGTATCTTGCCCTTCTTTTTTATTGCGACAGTGGTCCTACCCATATTCCAAAGAGAGCTGAACATATATACAGACGTAATAGCCATAATATCTATCTTAAGCATTTTGATCTGCGCTATCCGCTTATTCATAGACAAAAGGGTATCTACTATCATGTCGTCCCAAATAATAGTATTCAACGCTATGTCCTTCATCTGGTTGATAAGGCCAGCGCACAACTTGATCAACGCTTTCTTTGAGATCATTGTGATCAAAGCACTGCTTAACATCATAATTATCTACTTTGGCAAATCCATCATACTAGGGCACAAGGAAAGACACAGCTTTGATCTATGGATGTTCGCAATAGCCCTAGCACTATCTTTTGGCTTGCCCGGCATAATAATGATAAACCCGCTGTTCACCCTATTATCTAGTTGGTATGGAATAGCGCCATACGTGAGCATAAGTCTTGTTATCCTTCTTATGTTCATCTTCCTATACTCGTTTATAAACATAGCAGACTTGTTCGGCACCCAGGAAAGGGCAAAAACGAACAACAGTATCTCTACAAACAATATAGTGCTCGTTTTGGTGATGCTAGTATCGCTGATCATTTCTATCGCGCCATACTATGTTCATGATCTTTCGGCCAATTATCATAGAACAGCCATAGAGAGGATCCATTAATGCTGGTGATCTCTAAACACAGGCACATGTTAGTAGATGTCTTGATGGCTGCAGTTTGCTTGCTGTCTGCTTATCTGACAATAATAAACAACGCCCTCAATATTCAGACCCTATTCAAGATCTATTTACTAGCAGCCCTTGTCTTCTTTATTTCTGTTCACAGCCAAAGATATCAGAAACTTGAGATACTGAACCTTGTCTCATTCATAATAGGAGCATTCTTCCTTCTTTCATTCAGGTCCGAATTGATAGTGTTCTGTTCAATGACCTTAATGGTTGCCTCCATTTTGGGCTTCACTCTCACAAGAATAAGACCCAACAAGCACACAATAACCGCAATTGGACTGCTTCTAGTCCTTATACTGCTCCACAAAGTCTCTCCAAATGTCTCTACGGTCATGCTGCTGCTCATTTCGTTCTTGTTCTGCTTTATCTCTGACAACAGATCAATAGAGTCGTTCATTATCCTCTTTATATTCCCTATTCTCTTATATCTTTCCATAGACCATTTGTCGGTCAACGGTACTAAACTGTTTTTCCCTCTCTTGGTCCGCATCACAGGGCTCACCTTCATTGTTATATCTACGTTAACCATCATGTCTAAAAGATTTAAGGACAAGAGGATGATAGCGTATGCTACATTCTACGCAGGACACTTTATCTTTTTAGCAGGGATAAAGACACCAGAGGCAATGACGCTGGCTGTTCTCTTTGCATTCATCATGCCTTTTATTTATACGTCTGAGCCTGATCTTTTGTCCGTTTTTAATCTTGCAATGCTTCCTTTGTCACCAGCCTTCATATTAAAAATTGCGCTTATAATGATGATCATGAAGATCGGCATGCCAGTAGAATCTGCAATAGTCGTTATCTGCTCTCTTATAGTAATGATACTGAGCATTTCTGATCTATCGAATATAATGCTTAAGACCGTTGTTAGAAAGACCAAGTTCCCAGCCTTTCTCAAGGGCGTCTCGCTGGCCGTATTGCTATTATCCATAATCTATCTTGATACCGTTAAAAATGTCGTTAAAATAACAATAAAGGCGATAAATGGATAAAAAATTCCTAATAAAATTCAAGGACGATGTTGTTCGCGGCCCTTTTACGGAAAGCGAAATAGACGACATGATATATGAAAGTGTCCTCAACGGTGAGGAACAGATCAGAGCGTACCCAGAAGGGGACTGGACCGATATCGGCAAAATAGACCATTTCTATGATGCTTTCCTAGGGGCTTTTGAGATACAAAAGAACACCAACAGGGACCAAAAGGACACCTTCGTAGATTCGCCTACCCAAACAGGGTTAAAGGAAGAAGGTAAAACGGGTATTGAACAAGCAAAGATCGAAAAAACCGTTGTAAAGGTGGACAAGGACCAGAAGAATGCTGAACAGGAAAAAGAGGCAACTGAGACACAGCTTTATACGCGAGAGGATATTAAAGAGATCTCTGATTCCCTTATCAAAAGGAAGAATGAAGGGATAATAGACCCAGATCAAAAGTCACCGATAATCCCACAAGCAGTAATAGTATCGTTGGAAGGACCTGAAAAGCAAAGAACTAACCCTCTGATCAAGTTAGCCATAATTGCGGGATCAATACTGGCTGTTATAGCTATAGTAATAATGTCATCAAAGAGCAATAGGATCGCATCTAGCGTAATAAATATAAACGGCGTAAAGTTCGAAAAAGCATACATAGAGATAAAACTTCCTGCAGCAGAAGTGACCGAATATAATCCAAAGGAAGCAAAAAAGCTCAGGGATGAAGCAATAGATCTGATCAAACAGGACGACCTAGCTGGCTATCAAAAAGCGGCAGCTAACTTACTAAGGTCCTTTGAGTTGGATACCGCCAACAGCAGCACACTCTCATATTTAGCATATTCTTACAGCATGCTCTACTATGTATCCAAAAGAGATGCAGAGTATTTGAATGCATTAAAAGCCATAATATCCAGGTCAGAAAAAATAGACCCTAATATTCAGACCCTATCGATGGCCAAGATAGCATACACTAATGTCCAAAAGGACTATGGCGCAGGTATTACTACCTTCAATGAACTTTTAAATTCCTTGAAAGACCCAATGAAGATAAATAACGACGTTCTGCTTGTAACAGCAGAAGCCGCTATAGGTAGTAACGACTATAATTCAGCCTTCCAGATAATAAGTAGGATAAATAAAGCAGACGGGTACAAGAACCCAAGATCATACTATCTAGAGGGGATCGTCCGCATAAATAATAAGGAGTTGGAGCTTGCTGCAAATGCTTTTAACAAGGCGCTTGAAATAAATCCAAACCACTTCTCCTCTAAGGTTAAACTTTTGGAGCTAGGGAAAGACGCAAACTTAAACAGCATCTTCGGCTTTCTTAAAACTAATTACAAGAACATGAACCATGACGATGCATCAATATGTCTATACCTATTAGGTAATATAATGGTGCAGAACAACGATGTTGAAAAAGCAAAATATTTTTATGAGAAGTCGCTTGAATTTTCCAATGAGAACGTTAAGGCTATGATAGCTTATGAGCAGCTCGGCGGTAATGTTGGAAAATACAAAAAAGATAATTTTCTAACCTCAGTACCAAGTGCCGAGACCGGAACGTTCCTGATGAGAGGCGACGAACTTTTTCACCTTCAAAAATACCGTGATTCATCCTTACAATATAGGATGGCGGCAAGCCTTGACCCACAGAATGCTATGGCCTGGTTTAAACTAGGAGAAGCTTATAGAATGACCTATGAGTATTCTAAGGCTATTGATTCTTATAATGAGAGCCTAAAACTGGATAAAATGAATATCAATGCTCTTGTCAAACTGGCAAGGGTCCAAACAGACCTTTATAAATTCAAAGATGCTGCAGATAACCTTAAAAAGGCCCAGGAAATAGATCCAGAGAACCCAGATGTATTATTTTCTATTGGTTATTTAAATGACAAAAGGAACGCTGGGGATGCAGAGGTTATTAAATATTATCACAGGGCAGTAGCTAACGATTTTTCGCATGTGGACTCCAATTTTGCCCTAGGCAAAAAGACCTTCGACTACGAACGCTATGAAGAAGCAAAACTATCTTTTGAAAAAGTTTTAGCCAAACAGCCAGATCACTTTGAATCCTATATGTATATAACTAGGATACTCGCAAAAACTGATCACATATCAAAAGCTGAAAGATACGTTGATAACCTAGAGAAAACATTCCCTGATGTGGCTGAAATAGACACAGGACTTGCTCAGGCTTATATGGATATCGCTGATTACAATTCTGCTGAGACTGAACTTAAAAAAGCTCTCAAGAAAAATAAATACTCTATCCCTACATTAAAGACCTATGCCGAACTATGCGAGAAGTTAGGTAGGACAAAAGATGCTCTAGGGTACTATGAGACCATCGCCATTATTGCCCCTTACTACTTGGATGCTATAAATCAAAAAGCTAACATGTATTGCTCCCTTGGACAGACTGCTAATTGCGAACAGGAGTTAACAAGACTTGTTCAGGCATCTCCACAATTCCCAAAGGCATATTACACCCTAGGGAAAATGTACTTTAAAGAGAACCAGTTGGAGAACGCTGAGTTCGCTCTCAACAGCGAAATACAGAATAACCCTTACATAAGGGATTCATATATACTGCTCGGTGACGTTTATATTAAAGCTAACAAGACGCAAAAAGCTGTTGAGCTGTTCCAAAGAATGCTAGCCGCCAACAGGAAAGACCCATATGCGCTTCTTGGCCTAGCTGCAGCATCTTATGCTGCAAGGGATTTTGCTACTGCAGAGGCCTACATAACCCAGGCTAGACACTTGGACCCATCAATAAGTCGTATTTACTTTCTTGAGTGTAAGTTGTATTTTGACCAGAAAATGTATGCGGAATCAAGAAACTCGTGTCAGGAGTTCTTAAAGCGTGCTCCGGACGATTTTGATTCCCCAGAAGTTAGAGATATTATCGGCAAGATATCTAAATAATTTTTTAGGAGCACCATTATGATAGACGTAAGAAAACTGATAGAAAACCCAGAAGAGTACAAAAAATGCCTTAAGCTTAGAGGGTGGGATCCTTCTGTAGTTGATGAAATACTTAAGCTTGATGCAGAACGAAGGGACCTTATATCTACGGTTGAAAGACTAAGAAGTGAGAAAAACGTTAAAAGCAAAGACTTCGGTAAATTGAAAAAAGAAGGGAAGGACACTTCTGAGTTAGATGCAGCAATTAAACAAATAACCACTGACACCGTAAATTCTGAAAGCAAGCTAAATGAAGTACAAGCAAAGTGTGACAACCTATTGTTGACCACCCCTAATT
>JBAXXF010000004.1:0-21293 GCA_037128035.1 bacterium
GTCCGACAGCACTCCATCTGATGATCTCCTGAATTTTATAAAGACCTATAATATAGGCGGAGTGCTGTTCCTGGGTAAGAATTACAGTTCTGTAGAAGCGCTCGTGGACACAAACAACAAACTACAAGCCGCCTCTGAAATATATCCTCTGTTCACTTCTGTTGACCACGAAGGTGGAAGAGTACAGCGCTTTAAAAGCCCCTTCACAGTATTACCATCATATAGGGAAGTTACTTCTTCTAAGTCACCAAAGGAGCTTTTTGAAATATACATAATGGTAGCATGCGAGCTTATGTCAGTCGGCATAAACTATGAGCTATTCCCTGTTGCCGATATGACCGACAGATTGGATGGCGTGATAGGTGATAGGTCCATAGGTACTGATATTGAAAAAGTAGATGCTGCAATAAGTGCAACAATAAGAGGTTTGGTAAAAAGCGGCATCCTTTGCTGCGTTAAGCATTTCCCGGGACATGGTTGTGTTGATGAGGACTCCCATCAGGAACTTCCAAGTTGCAGCAAGACGATGGAAGAGTTAATGAAGTACGAAATGCTACCGTTTAAGAGAGCCACAAAGGCCGGCGTACATTCTATAATGACAGCACATATCCTTTTTAAGAATATAGACGAGTTGCCGGCGTCACTATCCCCTAAATTTATCCAAGATGTTATAAGAAAGGACTTTAGGTTCATTAAACTAGTAGTTACTGACGATATATCAATGGGTGCTATAACGAAACATTTTACGCCACAGGAAGCAAGCAAGCTTGCATTAAAGGCTGGCAACGATGTCATAATATATTCTTCTTCAGACCTGAACCATCTAGCAAATTTGATAGACGACCTCGCAAAGGATATAGAGTTGGATGCTGAGCTAAAAAACCAGACAGCTGCCTCTCAGGCACGAATAAGAGAGATCAAAAAATTGATACCTAAGAAAAAAGCATCTGTAGAACAGGCCGTTGGTTTTTTAGAGAAGAGCGAACTTAAAAAAATATTTGGTCAATAGATATACTCAAAACCAATACCGCTCAAGAGTTCCCAATTCGTAGAGAGGAAACCCTCTCTTCCCCTGATAAACACGTTGAACTTCATGCCTGTGCCAAGAGTGGCACCCAGATCACAGGCTAGATCATACGTTGCCCTATTAACGGTCGCACTGGATATTTTTCCAGGGCTTAACTTCAAACTTGGCCAAAAGGTCAAAATCCTCCATGGAAGATTAAACTTTGTATTAAGGCTGTAATATTTAAAACTTGGGATAACCCCGTTAGTTAACGAGTATGTGATAAAACTTGGTTCCAATAAGATAGATGTCTTACCAAACAAAAGGTACGACGCTATAGACAACTCAAAACTCTTGCCTTCAAAGCTTCCCCATACTCCGCTTTTTCCGTTATATAGTCTGAACGGCGCTTTAATGCCTAACGCCCAATTTGAGGTAATACTCTGGTCATAAGAAAAACTGATAACATGGGTACCGTCTATCTTCCTGACCTTGTCTGTATCTAAGAAGTCCATACTGTAAGAGTAGTTCAAAGATGTTTCCCAGGTCCTTAACTGATTAAAGAACTGAAAGCTAACACCCGGTTTATGCTTTTGAACGTTCGTGTAGTCTATTTCAGTAGAAAGAGCCGTATCTATCAAGAAGGCGTAATTAACGAACATAGCAAAGCTGTTCTCAATGACAGGGGCAAAACCGACATCAAACAAGAAGTCAGCAGCTAATCTGTTGTTGTCAGCCTGTACTCCAAAATTTGGGATACCCTCTATAGGGGTAACTGTCCTGTTGGTAGTATAGAAAAGGTCTGCTTTTGATTTCAGGTTTAGCCTCTTTTTATACCTGGCTGTACCTTCGTTCAGAAATTCCTTTATTACCTCTATATAATGTTTTGCTTCCTGTGAAAGAGGTCCGTTATCCTTTAATACCTTGTCAAAATGATACAAGGCTGATTCAAAAGAAGATCTGTCTTCTAAACCTTTCTTATATAGGCATACCCCTGCATAATAGTGAGCTGTATTTTTATATGCTCCATCCTGTTTTATAGTTTTTATGAAATATGGTAGAGCCTGTTCATATTTACCATCTAGAAAGTAAATGTAACCAGCATAGTAGGATGATTCTTCAGGCTTGACTCCTGCTAGCTCTGATTTATCGAATTCGTTCAGGGCCTCTTTATATCTTTTGAGCTCATAAAGGCTAACACCTAAATAATAGTGATACTGGTCTGAATCTGGGTTGGAGGTTTCAAAGCTCCTCAATGATTCAACAGCCATTCCATGCTTTCCTACCTTTTGGTAAGCTATACCCAATAGGAGGTATATGTCCTTATCTTCCGATCTACCTTTTAGGCCTTCTAAAATACTGAGAGCCTCTTCATAATTACCCTTATCTAAAAGACTAATGGCTTTTGATTTTGACACATCTGATCTCATCTGGGAGTGGAGCTCGACGGAGCAACAGAATGTCAGCAAAAAGAGAACCAAGATTTTTATGATGCCTATTTTCACTCTTTAAACCCTAACCTCTATCGCGCTCTTTTTTCTCAAACTTATAAGTGATTCATATATGTCCGTATCCATACTACTATTATAGTTCAAGATCTCAACGACCCTGTTATGATCCACAACGGTCATTAGGACATCTAATTCCTTTGGTGTTATAGCAATATTCTTGCCCATTATCTTGATGTTGAATTGAAGGTCCATATTACCTGCTGGCAGGTTCTTTCTTGATCGCAAGAACCACTCATGGGTCTTCTTTGCTGCATTACACAGCCTTAGAAGTTCCACGTAGGCTATATCATGTTCCACTCCGTAACTGCCTGTTATCTTGTTCTTGAAGTTAAAGTGCCCTGTAGTCCATTGCGCCACTCTCAAGAATGCCTTAATACCCCTCACGCCAGGTGTGACATATGCAGAGACAACAGACTTGTTCTTTATGATGAAAAGGGCTCTTTCTGAATCATTGGTAAGCTCAAGCATACCCTCTTCGTATATGGACCCAAGTATCCTAACTACGTCATAATATGGTGTCTCTTTTATTGATCCTTTGATCCTTCCCTCTTCTACATTGCTCCGATTGAATACACTAGATAACACAGCTATCTTTCTGAGGATTTTTTTAGCCTCTACAGCATTTACCTTTTTCTTTCCTTCCACAAAAGTCTTAGCATCGTCTAGAACAGAGATCAAAAGGCTCAATTTATCCTGCTCTGTAATTATCTCTGATTCTATCTCGTGCACTCTATCCAAGATATAATTCATGGATGTTATAGGAGTATCTATATAATGTTTTATTCCAAGTTCTGCGAACATTAGAGGAGGAATATCGATATTTTGAGGCCCTGAGTTTATAACGACCAGATGTGACTTAGGAGAAAAACTCTTTATCTTGGTCACAAAACTGAACGGGTCCACGGAAATATCGTGGCTGAAGAAAATTATATCATAGCTATTCTCTACTATTGCTTTTAGAGCTTGCACTTCTGTTTTACATGTCACAGCGGTATAGCTTTCCTCAACAAGGGTCTCCCTTATTGTTTCAGCCCTTATCGCGTCATTATCAGCTATACATATGGATAAATGGTTCATTTATCTAATTATAATACAAAAACTAGAATTTTAGTCCAACAGTTGCCATAAGCCCTACAGCTGTTGCTCTTGTTGCAAAAAATCCAGCAGGAAAGAACATCCCGTACCTTATACCTGTCTCTAGGTTGTCCTTCCATGAATAGGTGAAATCAGTGTCCCATTCCACGCCCAGATGCTTATTCCTTCCATCAAGGTTCTTTTGAGTAATGGCAGAGGCTATAGTGTTACCCCATTTAAAGTTATCAAAAACGGTCCAGTTAAAATAAGGAGCAAGGAATATTGCACCGCGATCACCAAAATCTGCACCTATACCCTGGCTGCCGTGAACGCTGTCACCGGCTATGCCAAGATCTTCATTGAACAACAACATCGCTATCTTGTAGTTCCTATTAAAGTGGAACGCCTCATATTTGGTGTTCCCTGGGCTATCGTTACCTGTGGCAAGTCCTGTTCTAAGACCAAAGTCGGTAGAGTTCCCTGCCCAGTCAAATTCCAATAAAAGTCCAAAGGCTTGTACCGTGTCATTCTGGCCCTTAATAAAAGAATCAGCCAAGGTCCCTTTTTGATATGCAGCTTCCCAACCAATGGTTATGCCTGTAGCGGTGAATGTCTTCTTTTGATAGACGTCATATGTATGGAGCCTTTCACCATAAGAACCAAAGTCAAAGTGCCACATAAAAGCTATATCCATGTTCGATTCAGGTTCTGTATAACCTATCTGAGCTAGAAAAGTACTGTGATCATCGCCAGCATAGTTCACAGTGCCTTCTGCCCTTATATCGTACGCTATCTGGAAAAATACATCTCCAGCAATAAGTTTATAAGCTATCCTGTCCGCTGAATCACCAAAATAATCCCATAGCCCGTCACCTGAATTATACTTCATTCCAAGACCAAAGTTAGAAGGTTGGCGACCCATTGTAAAAACGCCCCAGTCGCTAGACCAATCAAGCCAAGCTCTCCTTACAGAAAGGTTGGCGTGTACGTTATCCGCTCCCATTACACCACCAGCCACCATATTATTGGTGCTCCCACCCATATTGGTAGAAGTAAGTGCAGACCCTGCAAGTAGGATCCACTCAGTCTTTATTCTTACGTTATCATAAACTATAAGTTCGGGTTTTATCTTAAAGCGCTGAAGCCAATAAGTTTTTGTTCTGCTGACCGCAGTAGGGTCCAACGGAGCTCCATTAGCACCGGTAGCATAATCCAAAGAAACTACGCCAGGATTCTTCTTATTAAGAGAAAGGTCATGGTACATTGCAACTTCTGCTCTCCAGTCCCCGCTGTAAGAGAAAGCAGCTGCAAAGACATTAATAGGCAATAATAATAAAACCAGATATTTCATCAGAAACCTCCAACAGTGATAATTAACTGTTATCATGATTTCATCACTTGAAAAAGAATATTTATTATCCTACGATGCTTGTATTATGGCGAAGGAAAAACGTTATGCTATAGGTGTGGATATTGGTGGCACCAACATGCCTTGCTCCCTGCTTGATGAGAGCGGCCAAATGATCCATACGGTGGAAAAGAGGACCCTGCCTGAACAAGGTCCGGATGATGTTGTTTCAAGAATATCAGATTCAGTAATCGAACTTTCTAACTATTTTAAAGAACACATAAAGAATGGGGTTATCCTTGGAGTAGGGATAGGTGCTCCCGGGGCTCTGGACCATAAAAAGGGTGAGATAATAACAAGCCCTAACCTTGCGGGTTGGGAGAATGTCCCCATCATTAGGCTCTTAGAACAGAAAATAAAAATGCCCGTAAAGATGGATAACGATGCAAATTGCGCAGTATTAGGAGAACATTGGGCAGGAGCTGCAAAAGGTTTTAAGAATGTTATTTTGATAACATTAGGCACGGGTGTCGGTGGTGGAATAATAATAGAGGACAAGATATATAGAGGTTCTCACGGGACCGCAGGTGAAATAGGGCACATAACGATAATCGCCGACGGAGCTAAGTGTGCTTGCGGCAACTATGGTTGCCTAGAGACCTACGCATCAGCAACAGCCGCTGTAAGAATGGCCAGAGAAAAGCTCAAAATATCTAAAGACATCACGGCTCATGATATATTCCTTAAGGCTGAGGCAGGGGATACAGCTTATGCAGACATACTGAAAGAATCTGGCAGATACCTTGGAATAGGTATTGCGACATTGGCTAATATCTTTGATCCTGACGCAATAATAATAGGTGGTGGTTTCTTTAGAGCAGAGAAATATCTAATGCCTTCAGCTATCGACGAAGCTTATAAGAGATCGTTTAAGTCTGTAATGGACAAGATAAAAATAACAGCTGCAAAACTAGGTAATGATGCCGGTATTATCGGTGCTGCCAATCTACTGTTTTAAATATAAGTACGACTACCTTACTGCTTTACCAAATCTTGAGAACCTTATCCAAGACGGAGTGAACGCATTGCGCCAGCTAAGGGAGATCCAGATGAACATCGCACGACCCCTTATAGCCTTTCTTGAAGCAAAGCCCCATACGCGGCTATCTTCGCTATTATCCCTGTTATCACCCATGAAGAAGTAAGAATCCTGAGGCACGACCACTTCCATACTAAAGGTGTGATACAGATTGCTCCTGTCCTTTAATTGAAGGGCATAATGCTGTAAGCCTTTAAGGTTTTCCGTGTATAGATTGTAATTTTCTGGCACGTATTGATCTGTTGTGTCATCGACGTTTTCCATTACTGGATAGAACGGTGTTTCTATCTTGACCATTGGCTCATCATTTATGAAGAGCTTGTCATCTTCAACCCTTATCCTATCTCCTGGGAGTCCAATAAGTCTTTTTACGTAGACCTTGCCATTGTCCAAAGGTGGTTCAAAAACGACAACTTCCCCTCTTTTTGGGTTGCCCCATCTACTAAGCTCTCCGATAAAAGGTATCCTTAGGCCATAGGCCAGCTTGTTAACAAAGATGTGGTCGCCTATTTTCAGGGTCGGTATCATGCTCCCAGTTGGGATCTTATATGGCTCTATTACGGAGTATCTTATCAAAAGTATAGCGAGTATCGCTATTATTATCTCTACGGTCTTATATGTGAGCGTTCTATTCCTTTTTGAGAGTTGCTCCTTATATGTCCTCGGCTTTATTTTGATCTTAAAGTACTTGCATATAAAATCTCTTAGAGGCTGATAAGCCTTTTCTCTTCTTTTAAAAGAGGCCTCGCTCCTGTGATGTCCGACCACTGAGATCAAAAGGTCGGTAATAACCTCATATATGAAGCTAAATATCCATATGATAAAATCCATTGTTCTTTGCTCCTATTCAATATAACATTGAGGATATAATTAAAACAAAAACTGGGATAATCCAATGTTTATTTTTTTATTTCTGATCTCTTCATTTTTTGCCCAAGCGCAAACGCCGGCCGATCTCGATATAGACAGAAGGATATTCATGCCTAGGTCCTTAGGGCTTTCAGGCTCCATGGTGTCCAGAATAAACCTTAATGAATCACTATACTTTAACCCTGCTAGTTCTGCCCACTCAAGATGTTTTTCAACAGAGGCAGGTTACGCTTGGAATTACGACTCTCAGCTAGGTAAAAGCAGGACCGACACATATTATGTGAATGCAATAGATACCAATACCGATCTATTCGGTGGAGGTGTAGGCTTCTACAAAAAAAAGACAAGGGACGGGTTAGGTGCAGAGTGGGAAGTCCGAGGTATTATCAATAAGCTCATCAGCAAGAGACTTGCATTTGGCCTTGGCGTTTCGCGTTTGTCTTACACTTATTTTAATCAGGCGAGCAGCAACTTTAACATGGACGCTGGCCTTTTATTCCTGCTGGCACAAAAGACAATGATAGGAGCTACAGCCTTTAATATGCTGGGAGATAACACAAATAATGTAAGGACTCGTTCTATAGACATTGGTGCCAGGCATACTATGTGGGATTTCTTCTCAGCTAGTTTTGATTTTGAACACAGATTTAACAAGAAGGTTAACTTCTCTGGATCGTTAGAGATGTTATATAACAATGGGATACTGGTGACTGTCAGCGGTAGAAGGAACCAAAACTTGCACGACACATACTGGGGGGTTGGCCTAGGATATGTAGCACCAAAGATGAGCATTATCTATGGGACCATGAACGCTGTAAGCTATCCTTATAATTTCATGCACTCATTTTCTTTCAGGATCTTCTTTTAAGTTAAGATACTTCAAAAAATCCTTAAATGGTTGTTGGAACTTATATACAGTTCCTATCTGTTTGTTATTAAGCAATACAAACGGGGTTCCAGGGATCTTAAGGTCCTTATACACCTCTTGTTCTTGTTTTAGGCGCTGTTCAAGCCATGGAGAGTTCAAGCATTCTTGCAATCCCTTCAATACAAGTTTCTTTTCCATTTTCTTTACAAAAGAATTGAGATCAAAAGGGCTCTTGTTCCCTAGTTCCTGGTTTTCATAAAGGAAGTCCATTGCTTTCCATATTTTGCCTTGCTTTTCTGCACAAAGGGCCAATTTGATAGAAGGACATGAATAGTCACTGAGCTTTCCTTTCATGTAGGGATTACATCTGTTGTCCAGAGGGAACAATATGTATGTAAGATTAACTTCTTTTTTATTTTCGTTTATCCTGGCTTTAAGGTCCTTAGCAGCTGTCTTACAGTGGCCACATGCAAAATCAGAGAAAACCACAATATTATTTCTGGCGGTCTTATTCCCATAGACCCTACTTTTTGCTGGTCCCACAAGATTTGGTTTAATGATCGGTTTTGTTTTGTACTTTTCATATAAGGCCGGGGTCATACTCCCTTCAAGTGCCTGCCCCACTTTTTCTGATATTTTCTTATTAACCTCAGCCATTTTTTGTTTTGTCTCTTTTATCTCTTCAGGGGTCATTTGTTTCCCCTCTCCTGCATATGCGGATATGCTAAAGATCAATAATACATAGGTAAAGAACCCCATTAACGTCCTCCTTATTTTTAATTATACAGACTATACACCTAGTCATTTAATATCGTAATCAAAAATTTAGGAGGTAATACAAATGAAAAAAGTTTTAGTGTTGAGCTTTTCTGTACTTTTTGTCTTAGCGTCATGCGGTGGCTCTTCAGCTACCAAGGGTCAATCAACTGGAGCAGCGAGTGCTGTAACCCCTATACTAGCCGGAGCGGTTAGCGGAACGGGTGGAGCTATTAAAAGTGTAACTATTGATCAAGCGGTACCAATTGACTCACCAATTGATTTTAGTTTTTCATGTCCTACAAGCGGGACTGCAGCAACTACCGGTACTGTGACAGGTAGTTTTGACAATGCGAGTGGAGCTTTCAATTTTAATCTTAACGCAACAACTGCTTTCAAGGATTGCTCAGGGACAGACAAAAGATGTACGCCTCCTTTGTCTTATATCTTGAATGGATCAGTAACAACGACCAGTGCCTCTTCCGGTACTGCATCTACCACTGGCTTGCCAGCTAATTTTACTTTTACTGTTACACAGAGTGGATCTATCAATGTAACCGGCTTTGCCACATTTACATGTGATATAAACACTACCATGACGCTGACTGGAGCTGATGTAGCGGGTCTAGAAAGCGAGAGTGTTGACGGTGTGCTAGGTAAGATGACAGGAACGATATGTGGACAGGACGTTTCTACTATAAAGGCTATAATAGAGTCTGATGACGCTACATATTGCAAAACAGTAGAGGATATCGCTACACAAAATAGTTAATATTATTTTAGAGTTCTAAAAAATGAGGGAGGCAAAACATTGCCTCCCTCATTTTTGCTATCATGCCGTTTTTTAATCCTTTTTCATCCATCCCATAGGTCCAAAACCCCATGTTTCCGATTTACAAGTGCCTCAAACTACACTATCTAATAATGTAATAAGCAAAAATTTGGAGGTTAATTAAACATGAAAAAGATCTTAGTATTAAGCATTTCTGTATTGTTTGTATTAGTGTCCTGCGGCGGCGGCTCAACTGCTACTAAAGGTCAGTCTTCTGCTGCAGCAACAGCAGTAAGCCCTGCGTTGGCAAAATCAATAAGCGGAGTAGGAGCAGGTGCTGGTGCAAGCATTAATGTAAATGAAGTTATTGATCAGACAGACGTTGCTATACCAGAATTTGATGTTTCCGGCTTTTGCAGCACAGGAACTATTAAAACATCAGGAAAATACTCTGTTCACGTAGATGTACCAACAGATCCTAGTGGTACTCCTACTGGTAATTTCACAATAGATGCTACAACAACTTTTGCTGCTTGCGCAGGAACAGACACAAGATGCGATATAGCTTACGTCCTTGATGGGTCCGTTGCCTCAACCGCTAATACAGTAATAACCGGCACAACAGCTAGTTTTGAAGCCACTAACAAAGGTACTGTAAACGTAACAGGTTTTTCTACTTTTACATGCGACATAGACACAAAAATAACCATTACAGATTTCGCAGCTCTTGATAACGCTAATGTTGATGATGTCCTAAGCCTGATGACTGGTACTATCTGCGGACAGACAGTAGCTGAAATAAAGGCTCTTATTGACGGCACAGATGCAGAATACTGCGCTGGCGTTAAAGAAATAGCACAAACAAACGCATAATACTTTCTTTAATTTATAGATAAAAAGGCAGTCTCATTTGAGGCTGCCTTTTTTACTTTTTCTTATCTTTACAAAGAATTCTGTCAGAATAGATGAGCATTCTTTCTCCAATATTCCGCCGATATAGTCTACTTTATGGTGAAGATCATTAACATCAAAGACTCTATACCTAGACCTAAGAGCACCCATCTTTGGCTCTTTACAACCATACACCACTTTTTTTATCCTTGAGTGGACCACCGCACCAGCACACATTAGGCATGGTTCTGATGTAACATAAAGGGTCATGCCATCTAGGCGCCAATCACCTAATTTTTTACAGGCTTTTTCTATAGCCTCTATTTCGGCATGTGCTATTGAACTTTTTTTCTCTATTCTTCTGTTGTGTCCCTTAGAAAAGATCTCTCCTTTGTACTCAATAACAGCACCTACCGGTACTTCTTCTTGATCAAAGGCAAGGCGAGCCTCTTTTAGGGCCTCGCTCATGAAATACTCAAGTTGTTTTATGTCAGGCGTAATGTTTTTTTCCGTAGGCATAACCAAGATCAAATGCCTTCATATTGTTCTCTATAGTATGTCCAGGCACTAATGATTGGACTGATTTTTTTGCACTATCTTCACTAACAAGTTTTGTTACAGCAGTAAAGAAACCCACCATTACTATATTAAGATAAATGCTTTTCCCCAGCTGTTCTTCTGCAATTCTGGTAGCAGGGATCCCAAATGTTTTTATATCAGAAGAAAGCCCTTCTGGAGTAACAAGTTCACTTTCATAAACCACAGTACCAGGAGCCTTTAGTTCTGGTGAGAATTTTCTGAATGCTTCCTGTGACATCGCTATTAAGATGTCTGAATTAACAAGATATGGATAAAGTATTTTTTCATCGCTGACTATCACCTGAGCGCTACATGAAGAGCCTCTTGCTTCCGGACCAAAAGCCTGGGCAAGACTTGAGAATTTATCTTCATACAATGCTGCAGCTTTACCTATGACCATTGCGGATAGTATTACACCTTGACCGCCGTAGCCTGATATCCTTATTTCAGTCATTCAAGCACCCCTCTTCATAATACTTTTGCCTCAACCCTCTGTACGTCATATATTCATCGTCGCTCTGAAATGTTTCATCATAATATGAGTTCATTGCTTCAAGGTATGTCTTCTTTCCTTCTATATCCACAAATTTGCCGATCGTAAAAGGGCCACCAAGATCTATCGTTGTAGTTTTTGTATTAGCGCCATGTTCAACTTTTGTGTTTTCCTTGTAGAATTTCATTCTGCTAAGAGCTGTACCCATTTTGTTCCTTCTTTCAAACAGTGTAGGGCATGGCGACATTACCTCTATAAAGGAGAACCCCTTCTTGTTAAGGGCTTCACTCATCGCCTTTTGAAGTTCCCTTACATGGTACACTGTCCATCTTGCGACGTAAACAGCACCAACGGCTTCAGCCAGGAATGGTAGATTGAACGGTTCGCAAAAGGAACCATATGGGGCTGTAGCTGTTATAGATCTCTTTGGAGTAGTCGCAGAAACTTGCCCGCCGGTCATTGCATAGTTTAAATTATTAACGCAAACAACCATAAGGTCCATGTTCTTGCGCCCTGCCTGTATGAAATGATTACCACCTATGGACATAAGATCACCATCACCGCTGAATACAACAACCTTGGTGTCTGGAGAGGCGGCCTTTAGCCCTTCTGCAAACGGAATTGCTCTTCCGTGGGTTGTATGGAATGAGTCCATGTTAACGTATCCTGCGATCCTACCGGTACAACCTATACCAGAGACAACAGAGACGTTATCTTTGTTCATGCCGCTTTTATCCAGAGCGCTAAGGAATGCGTTAAGGGCTGTGCCTATTCCACACCCTGAACACCACATATGGGGCATTCTATCTTCCCTAAAATACTTATTTAACGGATGCTTACCTGTTGTTTCCACTTTGCGCACCCTCCTTTATTGCAGCAAGAATAACTTCGGGTTTGTGAACCGTTCCACCAAAATGAGGAACGCTTATTACCCTGCAGTTTCCCTGTACGGCTCTTTCTACTTCTCTTACTATCTGCCCCGCATTTAATTCAGGGACCACTATCGTTTTTACTTTCTTTGAAAGTTTATTTACATATTCGTCGGCAAAAGGCCACACGGTCTTAAGTCTTGCCTTACCTACCTTTATCCCTGCTTTTCTGGCATCCAACATCGCTTTTTCTGCTATTCTGGATGTGATACCGTAGGACATTACGACGACATCCGCACCTTCGATACCATCCTCCTCTATAAGTATTATCTCGTCCTTATAGTTTCTTATCTTATCCATTAGACGACCAACAAGCTTGTGTTGATTCTCTTCATTCATGGCAGGATAACCTTTCTCGTCGTGTGTAAGACCGGTAACATGGAAATTGTATCCTTTCCCTATTTCCGCCATTTCAGGAATAAGATCCTTTACAGGCTCGTAGGGTTTATATTCGCTTGGTTTTTTCTTTGTATACACTCTATTATATATCTCTATTGATTCAGCCTTAGGTATGACTACTTTTTCTGTCATATGGCCGATGCATTCATCCATCATGAACATAACGGGTGTCCTAAAACGCTCAGAAAGATTGAAAGCTGTTATCATAAGGTCAAAGCATTCCTGTGAACTATTAGGACTCAGAGCTATTATCTCGTAATCACCGTGACTTCCCCATCTTGCCTGCATCATATCAGATTGAGCTGGAAGAGTAGGAAGACCCGTCGACGGTCCGCCTCTCTGCACGTTAACAAAAACACACGGTGTTTCAGTCATAACAGCGTAGCCGATATGTTCCATCATCAGGGAGAACCCTGGTCCGGAGGTAACGGTCATCGCCTTTGCTCCTCCCCAAACAGCACCCTGAAGAGCTATAGAGGAAGCTATCTCATCTTCCATCTGCATAAAAAGACCACCAACATGAGGAATGCGGGCAGCAAATCTTTCAACAACTTCTGTAGATGGCGTTATAGGATACCCTGCAACATATCTGCATCCTGCGGCTAAAGCGCCTTCGCATGCTGCATGGTCACCATCGATATAGTGAACACCGGTTAAAACACCTTTTGGGTCGGATTTCATTATTCCTTCTCCTTATTCTTTTCGCCCCATATTGCAAAATCAGGGCAATACAGCCCACACATGTTACAACCGATACATTTATCAGGATGTTCGGCTATCGGGAAGTGATACCCTTTTTTGTTATAATCTTTTGAGAATCCAAGCACCTTCACAGGGCAGAATTCTATGCAAAAGCCGCAGCCCTTGCACCTTTCCACCTGGAAGCAGACCTTGCCTTTTGCTTTTGGACTTGAAGAGCACTTGTTATCTTTAGATTCTTTCATTCCTGACTCCCTTAATGCCTTTGGCAAATAATTTACTACCCTATATTATATTTTAATGCAATAATCTTTTCTAAGGAGCTGTAAACAGATGCTTATATTAATCGCTTTAAATATCGTGACTAATCTTCTGCTCGCTGATCCTTTACTGGCACCAAGGACCTGTAAAGACCTTCTCCCTGATGTAGCTGAATATATCGACTTTATGGAAGAGGTCGGTAACCGCTGGATCGCAAATAACCCAGTTCAGGCTAAAAAGGTCTATGATGTGCTTGCCATAAGAAGGATGTACCAAGAAACGACAAAGGATTACATAAACCCCATCGATAATGAGATAAAGGACTTTGTCTGTGCTTGCTATACTGAGAACAAAGATCAAGTGTTTGCCTCTAATTCCACAATTATTAGAAAATATTCTCAGAAGAACATCAACAAACTTATAAAAACAGCCACCAATGATTATGTAAAACTAAAAGTGAAAATATATGACGAAGAATACATGGAAAGAATGACAGCAGCCATGAGAAAGAAAGTAGAAAAAGCAAAACGTGATGTAATGATAACAATGCAAAGACAGCTTAACTATGCTTTTAAACAAAAGCTTGAAAGTAGGCGTAGGGCTTCAAAAAAAGAAAAGCCGCAGAAGAGTGAGATGGGCGTAGCCGATCAACCACAGACCACTACTAAGACAAATTGAACAGTCTCTTTATATTATCAGTATTATAGACTTCTGATTTTTGCCCAGAATTAAAGACCTCGCCATGCTTTAGCATAAGGACCTGGTCTACCTGGTTTATGAACACATCGGGTTCATGGGTCGATATCAAGACCGTAGCCTCCGGTTTGATCTCCAGATATTTGTATATTTGTTTTTTCACTAGATCTTTAAATCCAATATCTAAGGCTGTAGTCGGCTCATCAAGTAATAAGATCCTTGGCTGTTGAATAAATACCTTAGCCAGGAGTACTCTTTGGAATTCTCCCTGACTAAGAGTGCTTATGTCCCTGCAAAGATACTCTTCAAGGCCAAAGATCATCGCTGTGTCATAAACCTTATCCCAATCTGTTATTGAATATTTTGAGATCATCCCAGTATATGGGAATCTTCCCAAGATCAAAAAATCTTTCACTATAAGTTCAGATAAGAGAACCCCTTGGGACAGATATCCAAAGATCTTGGCATGTTCTTTAAAACTTACTCTTTGTACTGTCTTGCCATCTAAAATTATCTCGCCGCTATGAGGGATAAGTCCTGCCAAAGACCTAAGTAGCGTAGTCTTGCCGCCGCCATTTGGCCCTAGCACCAAGTTGATCGAGTTCGCTTTAAGGTGTAGCTTATCCAGCGTAAGATTAAAATGTCCTCTTCTCGCTTTTAAACCTCTAACTTCTAACATATGGACCTATACCTTCTGAATATTAAATATATCAATGCAGGTGCACCTATAAAAGATGTTATAGCACCCACAGGAACGTCTATATTAAAACTTAAGACCCCTGCTATAGCGTTACACATGGTCAAAAAACCTGCACCAAAAAGCATCACTATTGGTATCATGCCCGATGATCTTCCTTTAAAAATCAACCTGGACATGTGCGGTATCACTAACCCCACAAACCCCAATGTACCGCATACAGCTACTGAACTAGCAGCTAATACGGACGCCAAGACCAGGAACAAGACCGTGAACGTTTTTACGCTCAGACCAGACGACACTGCAAAATCGTCGCCAAATTGCAATATATCGAGCGCATTAGAGAATACGTAGACCAGAACAGATGAGACAAGGAGAACAAGACCAAGAATATAGAGGTCCCTCATATCAGGTTGAGAGATATTACCTATTAACCATGAGTTCATATAGACCAGCTTGTTACCTTCCATATAGGAAAGAAGAAGCGTAATTATCGAGGCAAAAAAGAAACTGATACCTATACCGGTTAGAACTACGACTATAGTGTTATTCAACAAGAACCTGAACATCAGAAGTAATATTAAAAGTGTAAAGATGGCTCCCAAAAATGCTGAAGCCTGAGCACCAAATGTAAAAACATATGATGAAAAAGTAACATATAAGGCCATCCCAAGGGCAGCGCCGCTGGAAATACCTAATATATATGGATCGGCCAAAGGGTTCTTAAGAACATTCTGAAAAACATATCCCGACAAAGAAAGTGCGGAACCTACAAGGATGGAGGCAATAAGACGAGGATACCGTATCTCCCACAAGATCAATGATCCAGTGGATGAATCATCAATGGAGCCAGCTCCTCCAAATTTTAGAGAAAGGTAGGAAGCCAGTAATAAGAAAAAGATAAGCCCTGAGTAAATAAAAAGCGGAGAGGAATAACTCCTCTCCGCTTTAAATTTTAAATTATTAGACATTTATAATTCCGTGGTCCGGCTCTTCCTTACATCATGCCGCCCATTCCACCCATGCCGCCCATTCCAGCAGGCATACCCATGTCTTTTTTGTCATCAGGTTTGTCTGTTATCATTACTTCTGTTGTAAGCATCAAAGATGCTACTGAAGATGCATTGATAAGAGCTGTTCTTACGACCTTTGTAGGATCTATTACGCCAGCAGCGATAAGATCTTCATATACGTTAGTATTAGCGTTATAACCAAAAGATGGACTTGTGTTGTTCCTGATCTTGTCGATTACGATAGAACCGTCAACACCTGCATTGTTAGCTATCTGTCTTGCTGGTTCCTCAAGAGCACGTCTTACTATTCTAACGCCTGCGTTCTGGTCTTCACTATCGAACTTCAAGTTCTCAAGTTTTGAAAGTGTTCTAAGAAGAGCAACTCCGCCCCCAGGTACTATGCCCTGCTCAGCAGCAGCTTTTGTAGCATGAAGAGCATCTTCTACTCTTGCTTTCTTCTCTTTAAGCTCTGTCTCTGTTGCAGCACCAACATGGATAACAGCTACACCACCGACTAATTTTGCAAGTCTTTCCTGTAGTTTTTCTCTGTCATAATCCGATGTTGTGTCTTCTATCTGCTTTCTTATCTGCTTGATCCTGTTGTCGATGTCAGCTTTCTTTCCAGCGCCATCAACTATTGTTGTGTTATCTTTATCTATATTGATCTTTTTTGCTCTTCCAAGCCATTCAACAGTAACAGTCTCTAGCTTGTGGCCAAGTTCTTCACTTACTACCTGTCCGCCTGTTAGTGTAGCAATATCGTCCAACATCGCTTTACGTCTATCACCAAAGCCAGGTGATTTAACTGCTGCTATCTGAAGTACTCCACGAAGCTTGTTAACAACAAGAGTAGCAAGAGCTTCTCCGTCTACATCCTCTGCTATTATAAGAAGTGGTTTTCCCATCTTTGCTGTTGTTTCAAGTATAGGAAGAAGGTCCTTCATGTTGCTGACTTTCTTTTCAGAAATAAGTATATAAGGATCATTCAAAGAGCAGACCATTCTTTCAGCATCTGTTACAAAGTAAGGTGACAGATAACCTCTGTCGAACTGCATACCTTCAACTGTATCAAGAGTTGTATCCATTGATTTTGCTTCTTCAACAGTTATAACGCCTTCCTTACCTACTTTGCTCATAGCCTCTGCTATTATGTTACCGATAGATTCATCGTTGTTCGCTGATATTGTACCGACCTGGGCTATTTCCTTCTGATCTTTTACTGGTTTTGAAAGACTATCAAGGGTCTTAACAACTATCTCAACTGCCTTATCTATACCTTTCTTGATCTCCATTGGATTAAGACCAGCTGCTACTGCCTTAACGCCTTCTCTGTATATTGCCTGTGCAAGAACAGTCGCTGTTGTGGTACCATCACCAGCAACATCAGATGTCTTGGAAGCAACTTCTTTTACCATCTGTGCGCCCATGTTCTCGAACTTATCTTCAAGCTCTATTTCCTTTGCAACGGTAACTCCGTCCTTTGTTATGTTAGGAGAGCCAAAGCTCTTATCTATAACTACGTTCCTTCCTCTTGGTCCCAAGGTCACTTTTACTGCGTCAGCTAGTACATTAACACCATTAAGTATCTTGCCTCTAGCGTCGTGCTGAAAAATTAATTGTTTAGCCATTTTAAATATTCCTCCTGATTTTTATTCCTAAATTTAGTTCTCTATTATGCCCAAAATGTCGTCTTCTCTCATGATAAGGTGCTCTTCATTTGATATCTTAACTTCTGTACCTGCATACTTACTAAAAAGTATACGGTTACCGGCTTTTACCGCTAGTGTTACTCTGTTCCCATTATCCAATAGTTTACCAGTACCAACCGCAACTACTACACCCTCAACTGGCTTTTCTTTAGCTGTATCAGGGATTATTATCCCGCCTGCTGTTTTTGATTCTTCTTGAACTCTTTTTACAAGGACACGATCATTAAGTGGTCTTACTTGCATTTTAGATTCCTCCCTAAAATAGTGATTTTTATATAATAAAACTATGCGTTCAACTTAGTCACAGCCCAATATGGATATCCTTCTTTTTAAAGTCAAGGGGGCAGGTCACTCCTTATAGCAAAAATGGCTGAAACTCGCAATAGTAAAGAGTCTCAAAATATTCTGTTTATCCAGTGTTTAGGCTATAAAAGACAGTAATAATTGACTATTTTAGATGCAGGTTCTTCTTATAAGAGCTTATCCATCTCTTCGTCATAATATTTTTTATAGAGAACGTCCCATTCTCTAGAGCCCTCATATACTCCACGTTTTAAGGAGGATATCCTATGTCTTACCAATTCATCAACCCTTTCGTCCTTTGAAAAGTAATCCAAGAGTACTCTTTTTGCCTGTTTGATCGCCTTATCTTCATCCTTATAGTCCACAAGCTCATCCTTCCATATGCAGTCGGTGAGTAGATGGGCAAGGTGGTATATTCTTTCTTCGCTAAAAAGCATTAGAGTACAAACCCCTTTTTCTTTGCTATTTCTTTTTTCATCATCATAAAGAGCTTGGCCTGGTTCATCCCGGCGCTCTCGCCCTGGTGAAGAGCCAATAGTTTCTTTGCTTCTGCCTCTATGCCTTCTTCTTCTTTAAGGTTCTTTTCGAACTCTGCCATCATCCTTTTTAGGACAGTATTCTCGTCCTTATTGAATATTATGATATCTTTGTCTTTGAGGTCCCTGAGGACTTTTTCACAGATATATTGGATCTGATTAGTGTTTAGTTTCATGATTTCCAGCAATATAGCAAAAGCTTCCCCTTATTACTACTTTTTTATTTTATGCCTTTATGTTACTTTGAGCAGATGGGTACAACAGTCTATTCCAATATAAAACAACTCCTTACGCTTGAAGGGGTCAAAGAAAAAGATGGAAGAAAAATAACAAGGGATGATCTTGGTATTTTAGAGGCTGCTTATATTGTTGTTAAGGATGGCGTCATATTTGAGACCGGTTCTTCCAAAAAAGCTCCAAAGGGTGACAATAATGTGGATCTTAGTGGTACCGTCGTTCTACCTGCTTTTGTAGATTCGCATACACATATTACATATTCAGGCTCAAGGGCTAATGAGTTCGAAATGCGTTCTGAAGGAAAAACATACATAGAAATAGCAAAAGCTGGCGGCGGCATAATATCCACTGTCAACGAGACAAGAAAGGCCTCCGTTGATGAGCTGTATAAAAAAACTCTTAATAATATAAAAAGGATGAATAAGTTTGGAGTCGCTGTAATAGAAGCAAAAAGCGGTTATGGCCTTGATGTTGATACAGAGATAAAACAGCTAGAGGCTATCTCGCGTGCTAAAAAAGATTACCCATTCTTGGTCCCTACTTTTCTGGGAGCTCACGACACACCGCCCGGGCCTGGCGATAAGGATAAAAGAAGAAAGGACTTTATAGATGTTATGATCAAGGACCTGATACCTGCAATAGCCGACAGAAAGCTTGCAGTATTCTGCGATGTATTCCTAGAGGATGGTTACTACACAAGAGAAGAGACGAGAACCATCTTATTGGCCGCAAAAAAATACGGCATATTGCCAAAGGTCCACGCCGATGAATTCACAAATCAAGAAGGAGCGGCCTTAGCGGCTGAACTTGGCGCGGCTAGTGCAGACCATCTGCCATTCATCTCCAATAAAGGTATAGAGGCTTTGGCTAATTCAGACACTGTAGCAACGATTTTACCAGGCACCTCATTCAACCTTGGATTACCATATGCTCCGGCAAAGAAAATGATAGACGCTGGAGTCTGCCTTGCTATTGCCTCAGATTTTAATCCAGGTTCCAATACAAGCCCTAGTCTACAATTAATGCTTAACATTGCAATAACCCAGACAAAGATATCCGTCGCCCAGGCAATAGCTGCTGCCTGTTATGGTGGGGCAAAAGCTCTAAAGATGGAGAAAGATACCGGCATCTTGACGAAGGGGGCAAAAGCTCTTTTACAGGTTTATAACGCAGGGTCTTACAACGATATTTTTTATAACTATGGTGAGAACGCCCTAAAAGAGTTGATACTGGCAGCGCCAGTATCTTAACATATCGTCATTATTAAGGTTTTATCGTCTTGATAAATACGGTCTTAACCTATATTAAGTTATTCTAAACAACAAACAGATACGTAGTAGAGGAGCATTATGTCAGAGGCCAAAGATTACAAGAGTACGTTAAATCTCCCAGAGACCAGTTTCCCTATGAAGGGCAACCTTCCGGACAGGGAACCAGAACAGCTAAAAAAATGGGATGATTCAAAGATCTACGAAACAAGACTTGAACTGAATAAAGATAATCCCAAATATGTTCTTCATGATGGACCACCGTATGCAAATGGCAACATACACATGGGTACCGCTTTGAACAAGGTCTTAAAGGACATTGTTGTAAGATATAAGAACATGACTGGCTTCCGTGCTCCCTATATCCCTGGTTGGGACTGCCATGGGCTCCCAATAGAATTACAGGTCGAGAAAAAATTTGGAAAATCAAAAGATCCAGCAGAAATAATCCCAAAATGCAGGACCTATGCAAAGGAATTCATAGATAAACAAAGAGAGACGTTCAAGCGCCTTGGCGTTTATGGTGAATGGGAAAAACCGTATCTTACGATGAATAAGGATTATGAATCACAGATAATCCGTGAGTTCGCTAAAATAGTCGAGAACGGCTCAGTTTATAGAGCAGACAAACCTGTTTATTGGTGTGCTGACTGTGTTACTGCATTAGCAGAGGCAGAGGTCGAGTATGCTGATCACAAATCTCAATCAATATTCGTAAAATTCAAAGCAGACGATAAGTTAAAAGAAAAACTGGGATTAAAAGAAGAAAAAGCAAATCTCTTTGTAGTAATATGGACCACAACACCATGGACGCTGCCAGCAAACCTTGCGATCGCACTAAATCCTACATACCACTATGGTTCGTACAAGCATAAAGACAAGAACGAGATATGGATAGTAGCTGAGGAGCTTTTTGAAAAGTTCGTAAAAGAAGTTGGCGAGAGCAAAGATAACTTTTCCGAACTAGGCGTTAACAAGGGCACATATTTTGAGAACTTTGAATGCCAGCACCCTTTTCTTAATAAAAGATCAAAACTAATATTAGGGGATCACGTCACCCTTGAGACTGGTACAGGTTGTGTACATACAGCTCCTGGACATGGTGTAGACGACTACATCGTCGGTAAAAAATATGGTCTTGATGTCTATAATCCAGTAGATGACCATGGTGTCTTCTACAAAGACGTTCCTCTTGTTGGTGGTATCAAAACAAAAGATGCTAACGCGGTCGTCATAAATAACCTTAAAGAGAGCGGAGCGCTCATACACACTTCTGTCA
>JBAXXF010000005.1:0-20523 GCA_037128035.1 bacterium
GTAGAAAGGTTCTATGATGAGTTCATAAAGAGCACTAGTGGTGAAAAGATAAAATATGAAAAGGATGGCAAGAACCGTCTTATCTATTCCGGCGGCAACGTATTCCTTTCCAGCGATAGTGGTAAAACGATCTATTTAACGATAGATAGTAATATGCAGTACCAAGTCGAAAGAGAATTAAAAGAGACTGTAGAGAGCAAGAGCGCAGCCAGCGGTACCGTAATAGTCATGAACCCTAAGACAGGGGAGATATTGGCCCTAGCGAATTATCCTAATTATGATTCTAATGAGCCAGGTAAGTACAGCGGCTTTAATTTGAGGAACAGGGCTATAACTGATCTTTTGGAACCAGGTTCCATCTTTAAAATATTTAGTGCATGTTTTGCACTTAAAACAAAAGTAATAGATCTAAAGACAGAAATATGGGGAGAAAATGGAAAATTCCATTTAACTGCAGGCAGGAAACCGGTCATCATAAAAGAGGCTAAAGGACATGATTATGGAAAAATGACCGTATCCACAATAATAGCAAAGTCCAGTAACGTCGGTGCCGCAAAGCTAGGTCTGCTGGTAGGTGAGAAAGACTTTTTTGAGGGAGTTGAATCATTTGGCTTCGGTAGCAGAACGGACATAGACCTTCCTGGAGAGATAAGTGGGATAGTGAACAAAAAAGGCGGAAAAGTAACTCTTGCCACCTCTGCCTTTGGACAAGGTATATCAGTAACTCCGATACAAATAGTTAAAGGGTATTCTATAATAGCCAACGGTGGGTACGAAGTTACCCCTCACGTGGTCAGAAAAATAGTAAATGAGAATGGTGAAGAGATACAAGACACAGGTGTTCAAAGGGGAGATCAGATAATCTCCACTGACCTAGCCAAAGAACTTGCCGTCATGCTGAGATCTGTTGTCGAGGAAGGCGGTACTGGTACGGCTACAGATATAACTGGGTTCGAGATAGCAGGAAAGACTGGAACGGCTCAAAAAGCAGGAAGAGGCGGATACTCTGCAGACAAATATGCAGTTTCTTTTGCTGGCTTCTTTCCGGCCTCTGATCCTCAATATACGATGCTTGTGCTGATAGATGAGCCTAAAGGGGCTTATTTTGCCGCTGTGGTAGCTGTTCCTTTGTTCAAGAAAATAGCTAACATAATAATCCAGAATCAGAGCATTGCTCCAAAACTAATGCCTAAATTAGACGCTAATAAAGGTCAGGATAAAGGTCTGCCAACAAAGGTACAACAGGCCAATGACAAGCCAGTCCAAGCCCCAACTAGCTTTTTACCTCATGATCCTGCCATAGTCCCGGACCTCAGAGGGATGAGCCTTAGGCAGGCTTTAAGCGTAATATCGACAAATTGGGACGATGTTAAGACATACGGGAGCGGAAAGGTGACGCGTCAAAACCCTGTCCCAGGCAAGAGGAACGCAGACGACAAAGTTATCAGCATATGGCTTGAGTAATTATATAGTGGAATCTTTCCTCAAAACTTTATAGAATTTAGAACTATGTTCAGGTTTTCAGAGATCTCAAAGAATATCTTCGATCCAAAGACCACCTTTTTATCTAAGGATGATGTCCTTATCACTAATGTTGAACATGATACTCGACGTATTAAAGCCGGCGCTCTTTATGTTGCTTTAAAAGGCGAGAATCTTGACGGTCATGATTTTGTTAAGGATGCCAAAAATAAAGGAGCTGTAGCCTGTTTGGTGGAAAAAAAGATAGAGAACGTTGATATCGCACAGATAATAGTCCCAGATACTCTTTATGCATATGGAGAGCTAGCTAGATATTGGCGTGGAAGGATGAAGTACCCAATAATAGGTCTTACAGGCTCTAATGGCAAAACGACCACAAAAGATATAATATTCACGATCCTTTCTTATAAGAACAAGGTTTTTAAGACCCAAGGGAATTTTAATAATCTAATAGGCGTTCCGTATACTCTTCTAGGTTTTCCACTAGAGGCTGATTATGGAATAATAGAAATGGGGATGAACGCCAGCGGTGAAATAGCCCGTCTTGCCGTGATAGCAGATCCTGGACTTGGTTTGATAACGAACATAGGTAGAGCTCATATTGGAAAGTTGGGCTCAGCAGAAGCTGTGTTCGCTGCAAAAATGGAACTTTTCAATTATCTAGTGCAGAAGAAAGATTCGACCTTTATTATAAATCTTTCCGATAAAATGATCTCAAGCTGGGCTTCAAATAAAGATATAAAGAACAAAGTAACATTTTGTAACTCTATATCTTGTAGTGCTGACGTCGTAATAGAACAGGTCAGTGATAATTCTCAAGAGCAAGACTTCAAGGTGATAATCAAAGGTGGGGAGACAGGAACAGGAAGCATAAAACTTTCTGGTATTCATAATCTAAGCAATGTGGCTGCAGGAATTGCAGTAGTTTGTGCTTTTGGGATAAGTCTTGATGATTGTCTAAAGGGGCTGGAGAGTTTTATTGCCCCCGCAATGCGCTCGAATATGCTGGTAAAGGACGGCGTAAAATACCTTGTAGACTGTTATAACGCTAACCCTGATTCCATGGAAGCTGCCATAGATGCAGGCTCAAAGGTAGAGGGAGTAAAAAGGCGCATAGCAGTGATAGGTGACATGTTGGAGTTGGATGATTTTTCTCCTAGGCTTCACCAGGAAATAGGGGAGTATTTAGGCAATAAAAAATATGATTACGTCTTTGCTATAGGGCAATATGCTTCCAACTATGAGAAAGGATTTTTAAAGCTATCGTCCAAAGATAAAATATCAATTTACGATGCTGAAGATATTATGGTTCTCAAAAGCGATCTAAAGTCATTCATTAAAAAGGGCGATTTTGTCCTAGTTAAGGCTTCAAGAGGAATGAAGCTGGAAACAGTTCTAGATTAGGGGGTATCATGCTTTATCATTTGTTCTATGGCGTCCTGGCAAAGGACTTCAGTTTTTTTAATGTATTCCGTTACCTGACGTTCAGGTCCTTTCTGGCTGGGTTCACGGCGTTCTTGGTCTGTCTATTATTTGGTCCATGGTTTATCAGAAGAATGGTCAAATCACAGATCGGTCAGGTAATAAGAAGCGATGGGCCTCAGTCCCATCTAAAGAAAAGTGGAACACCGACTATGGGAGGCGGACTTATCCTGTTCTCTATAGTTATTTCTACGCTGCTATGGGCAGATCTTACCAATCATTATATTTGGATGCTTCTATTCATAATAATATTTTACGGGCTCATCGGTTGGATAGATGATCATCTAAAAATATCAAAGAAAAGTTCTAAGGGAATAGGCGGTAACAACAAGATGTTCCTCCAAATAATGGGTGGAGCGTTCTTTGTTGCATTCATGTTAATGTTCTCGGAGCAGAACTTTATTCTCCATTTTCCATTCTTTAAGAACCTTACATTGAACCTTTGGTATTTTTTCATACCGTTCGTTATTATCGTTTTAGTGGGAACTTCTAACGCAGTTAACCTTACAGACGGCTTAGACGGTCTGGCTATAGGACCTATAATAATAACGGCCCTCACTTTCTTATTCCTTTCATACTTTACTGGTAACTATAAGATAGCGGAATACTTACAGATTCCGTTCGTTAAAGGGGCAGGGGAAATAGCCATCTTTTGCAGTGCAATAGTCATGTCAGGGCTTGGTTTCCTATGGTTTAACGCCTACCCGGCACAGGTATTCATGGGTGATGTCGGAGCCTTATCCCTTGGCGGGGCACTGGGTGCAGTGGCCGTTCTCACTAAAAATGAAATTTTACTAGTTGTAATTGGTGGTGTGTTTGTGTTAGAAGCTATCTCCGTTATGGTGCAAGTGGCCTCTTTCAAACTTACGGGAAAGAGGGTCTTCAGAATGGCGCCACTTCATCATCACTTTGAGCTTAAAGGTTGGGCAGAACCAAAGGTCATTGTGCGGTTCTGGATCATTTCTATCATCTTGGCTATAGCAGGACTTGCAACTCTCAAACTCAGATAGGGAGGAACTAACTTAACATGAGACTAAAAGGAAAAAAGGTTGTTGTTGCTGGGTTAGATAAGTCAGGCATTGGAGCGGTAAAGTATTTCACGTCTCGCGGAGCCGATGTAACGGTTGCGGACCTTAGAAATAGGCTCGAAGTACAAAAGGCGATCGGCCTTTTGAAGGACATTGAATTCAAAGCGGAGTTTGGTAGATATAACCAAAAGACTTTTTCTGACGCTGATATGATACTTTTTTCTATGAAGACAAAACACGATGACAGGGTTTTGGCTCAAGCAAAGGATAACGGTGTTCCTCTAAAAACAGAGTATGAATTCACCGCTGGACTTGTTACAAAGCCTATAATCTGTGTTACCGGTACTAATGGAAAGTCTTCTACAGCAGTCCTCATAATGGAAATGCTGAATAAAGCAGGAAAGAAGGCCTTTGTTACAGGACATATAGGCAAATCCATCTACGAATATCTAATGAACGAAGAAGCTTATGATGCTCTGATAATGGAATTAGATGCTGATCACTTTAAATACGCTTATGGTTTCGACTTTGAGACTATAGCTCTTTTGAACCTTACAGATGAGAAGCTCATAGAAAGAGCCGATTCATGGCAGACTTTTGCAGACCATATTAAGCATTACTCTGAGTTCATCGGAACGGTTTCAAGGGAAAAGACGCTGGTTTATTCTAGGGACTGTGAGAACGTATTCACTGTAGTAAGTAACACAAAAACACATGGTATACCGTTTTCCTTGAACTTTGAAGAAAGCGACGTAGAGAACTACAAACAGGGAGCTGTATATGTAAGAGGCTCCGATCTTATCATTAAGAAAGCAAAGAACAGACACAGTTATGATGTTAGCAGTATGAAGCTTAGGGGAGATTTTAACAAACAGAACCTAATGGCTGCTTCGTTCATCGCGAAGAAATACGGCGCATCTGATGAGTCGATCTCTTATGTAATAAATAACTTTGCAGGTATTGAACACAGGCTTGAATTCGTCCAGAAGAAGAACAACGTGTTCTTTTACAATGACGCTAGAGCAAGTACCGTCAAAGGGCTTATCAGGTCCCTCTCCAGTTTCACTAAGCCTGTTATCCTTATAGCGGGTGGAAAGGACAGGGGTGAGAGCTATGATGATCTATGCTCATATATACAAAAAAATGTTAAGACCCTTATACTTTTAGGTGAGTCTAAAGAGAGAATGAACCGTACTATAGGCGATAACACAGAGACTTTTGTGGTTGGAACATTTGAAGAGGCAGTCGTGTTGGCTTATCAGAAATCAAAGTGCGGGGATGTTATCCTTTATTCTCCAGGTTGCCTACCTTCTGAGAACTTTACAAAGATAGAGGAAAGGGGCAAACACTATAAGGACATAATCAGTACCTTTTGACAATAGCTTGGCAACATCGTAAAAAAGACATTAATGGAAGGCAAACTTAACAAATTCGATAGGGCATTCTTTGCCTGTATTATCATTTTGGTCTTGTTCGGTTTTGTTATGGTCTTGAATGCAAGCTATATGGAAGCGTTTGAAACCTGGCACGATGGACTGCATTTTGTAAAAAGACATTCCATATTCCTCTTTCTGGGCTTTATTTCTATGATGGCGCTTAGCAGGTATGATTATAAAAAACTCCAGAAGTTGATATTCCCTTTATTCGTTCTAACCCTGGTCCTTTTGGCTTTGACGCTTGTACCACATATTGGTCATAAGATCAAAGGAGCTCGTCGCTGGATAAACATAGGGTTTTTTAGTTTTCAGACTTCGGAATTCGCAAAATATGTTCTGATACTTTTTTTGGCAAATTATTATCAAAAGCATCAAGATTATCAGGATTCATTTTTACGTTTTTTGATAATTCCATTTCTGTTCTTATGCACCATGTTCGGGCTCATAATACTCCAACCTAACTTTAGTACTGTTGCGATGCTTTGTATAATTGCCGGTATAATAATGTTCGTGGCTGGAGCAAGATGGAAGCATATGATAATTGCTACGGTGCCTATTGTTGTCGGTGGTGGAGCGCTGGTAGCCTATAAGGCCTATAGGATGAAAAGGGTCACAAGCTTTTTGGATCCATGGGCTGACCCACAAGGCAAAGGGTTTCAGGCCATACAATCCTTTATTGCTTTCCATTCAGGCGGCTTTTGGGGAGTAGGGCTTGGTGCTGGTAAACAAAAACTCTCTTACCTTCCAGAGGCTCATAATGATTTTATATTTGCAATAATAGCAGAGGAGCTGGGTTTTATCG
Organism: bacterium; assembly: GCA_037128035.1. Classification (GTDB taxonomy): domain Bacteria; phylum Bdellovibrionota; class JAFGOL01; order JAFGOL01; family JAFGOL01; genus JAPLFT01. The sequence continues at coordinate 6,231 of JBAXXF010000005.1, forward strand.
GTATACTTGGTGTCTTGGCAGTGTTCTTTTTTCTTATCTATAAAGGGATAAGAATAGCGATAAAGACGCAGGACCTTTTTGGTCGTCTTTTGGTCTTTGGTATAATGTTCCTGATCTCCATGCACGTTCTTATAAATGTTGGTGTCGTTTTGGGGATATTTCCTGTAACTGGTCTTCCTCTGCCTTTTGTTAGCTATGGAGGGACCTCGTTGATCTCTTTTATGGCTTTCATGGGAATAGTATTGAATGTTTCAAGAGGAGTTGAAAAATGAGAATAATAGTAGCTGGCGGCGGTACAGCTGGGCACGTTAATGCCGGCATAACTATACTTGATGAATTTAGACGCTCGTTCCCATCAGGGAGATCTTTATTTGTTGGAACACGTAGAGGTCAGGAAAGGGATCTTATCCCTAGGGCCGGATATGATATTAAATTTATAAGAGCAAGAGGCTTGAACAGGGAAAGTCTTCCAGTGCTTGCTTACTCCTTGCTACTTATACCTTTTTCTATAATCCATAGTTTATTTATAGTTATGAACTTTAAGCCTGACGCTGTAATTGGTGTTGGAGGTTTTGCCTCTGGACCACTTGTCCTTGCAAGTGCGATATTAGGCAAGCCTATTTTTTTACTGGAACAAAATGCCGTGATGGGGTTTACAAATAGATTGTTAATAAGATTCGCAAAGAAGATATTCGTTGCATTTCCACTCTCTAACATAAAAAGATCAGATGAGCACAAGGTAGTGTTAGCCGGGAATCCTGTTAGAAGCTCAATAAAACCATCTTCTAGATATTCTAATGGAAAACTTGATAAGAAAACTTTCAACATCTTTATCTTTGGTGGTTCTCAGGGTGCAAGAGCTATTAATAATTGTATTGCCTCTTCTGTCCCTATGTTGAATTCCATAGGTCCAATAAAAATAGTCCATCAGACCGGAAAACTTGATCTTGATAGGATAAAAGAAGCGTACAAAGAGGCTAAGTTCGAATATGTGGTCTATGATTACATACACGGTATAGACAAGGTCTATGATGACACTGATCTGGTAATAGCTCGTTCAGGCTCGTCAACTATATTTGAGCTCATTGCATCCAGGGTCCCTTCCATTCTTGTGCCACTTCCTACAGCCGCAGATAATCACCAGTATTTCAACGCTAAATTCTTATCTAATAAAAAAGCGGCAGAACTTATGGAACAAAAGGACATGAGCTGTCAGTCATTGGTCGAGAGACTTCGATATTATATCCAAAATGTAGATGCTCTAAAGACTATGAGCAATAGACTTGCAGAGATAGAATTACCCAAAAAGAGACCGGAACAAATAATAATAGAGACCATATCGGATGGTGTGAATGATTAAAGAAAATTATGATTTTGGATCTCTTCATGGTTACAAGACCAAGGGAACAGTTAAACAGTATATGGAGACCTCTTCATTAACTGATCTTGTCGAGGTATTAAGATCATCTAAAGAAAGTAATACTAGGGTCGTTGCGTGTGGTGACGGCAGTAATACACTTATAAGAGATTACTTTAATGGTCTTTTTATAAAATGGACAAAAGAGGATATAACGCCGCTTAAAAGCGACACACAGATATTGTTGGAAGTGTCTTCCGCCGTAAAGAAGTCTGATCTCATAGACTACTGCATTAAGAATTCTTTTTCAGGTTTAGAATTCTGGGCCGGCATCCCGGGTCTTGTCGGCGGTGGAACAGCCATGAACGCTGGAGCTTATGGACTCCAGGGGCAGGATAGTATTGTAGGAGTGGAGATAGTTACACCTAATGGCGTAGTAAAGAAGGATAACAAAGAACTAAATTGGTTCTATAGGCAATTAGAGCTACCTCAATACTCTTTAATTGTCTCAAGCACTTTTTGCCTTAAAAAGGGTGATAAGAAACAGATAAAGGAAAAGATAGACGGCTATATAAAAGATAGGGAATGTAAACATCCTTTGGACTTCCCATCATGCGGCTCGGTCTTTAAGAACCCTCACTCCAAGGAAAATCCTGATAAAGGAGCCTGGTGGTTCATCAATGAATCAGGACTCTCCGGTCTTTCAATAGGTGGAGCTAAGGTCAGTGAAAAGCATACTAACTTTATAATCAACACCGGCAATGCTACATCCTCAGACATAATAAACTTGATCCAGGAAGTCAAAAATAGGGTTAATGAAAAATTCAGTGTTCAGTTAGAAGAAGAAATAAAGATCTTCTAGTCGACAAACTCTACTTTGTGATCAAAATACATTATATGTGTTATAGGCCATCTACAACAAAAAGGAAGCTGCATGAAGAACATGTAAGCCTAGTTTGAATATATAAACCTATATTAGCTCTAATGACACATCAACTCGTTCGACCTATTCATCGCTGAAGTATAATAATTTCTAAGTTATACAGTTTCTCAACATGGAACCTGTCTAACTAAGAAATTATTATACTTCAGCTTCTTTATACGGTCTTCACTCCTGTTGAAGCTGTCTCATTAGAGCTAATATAGGTTTATATATTCAAGCGTATGCTTGCAGGTTTTGGAGGCTCCCAAGAAGGAGACTACAAAAGCTAGCAAGTATAGGATTACATGGATGAATAAGCTGACTGGGTTGTAAGCCTAGGACACATATAATGTATTTTGATCGCAAATTAAAGTTAGAAACTGGAAGAAGATATTTCTACTATTATAGGCGTTAAGATCAATATGTATGTCGCTGGGAAAATGCATAAAAATAAAGGTATAAGTGCTTTTGAAGGTACTGTCTGTTGAAAACGCAAGGCCCGCTGCTCCAGTTTTTCTATTATATCAGTGGCTTTCAAGGATAGATCTTCGGCTATAGGGATGCCAAGCGTGTATCCTCTTTTTAATATCGCAGAAAGATGCTCTGTATAAATATTTTTAGTCGTGCTCAGGTTTAGTATGAGTTCGGCCGTGGACTTTGATGATGAAACAGCATCTACGGTTTGCTGTGACAAGATCCCGGAGTCCCTTATGTCGTTCATCCCCGCACTTATTGAAAGCCCGTTCCTCAGTGAAAAGGACATATATTCGAACATGAGAGAATAATTAAGATCTCCCGTCATTTCAAATCTAGTTATTATATAAAAGAAGTAGACCCCTATTCCATGTACTATAAATGCTGAGAACAAGAGCCCCAGCCCTAGCGATGTGTGCATTACTGGTCTTATTAAATAAGGATAAAGGATGTTCATTATTACAAAAAGGAAATATGGGAGAACGGTGCCCACTATCAGCTGTATCTTGGTGTGAAGAAGTTGGGCTTTTATTCTCTCCTTAATGTTTATTCTCATATAAAGTGTTTTATATAGTTTTTTCATATTGTCAGCCAGCACTCCACCACTCTTGTGATGAGTGAGTAGTGTTATCAAAAAGATGCGCAAAAAAACATTCTTGGATTTCTTTATACAATGCTCCAGTGCCTTTATGGTCCCATGTTGCTTTGCCAGGATAAGTAGCAGGGATATTTCATTGCGTAGCGGAGCTCGTAATTTATCCATGCAAGTAGACATGGTCTCTGTTACAGAAACCCCTCCAGTCAAATTTGAAGAAACGATCTCCATCAATATCAAAAGGTCCTCTTCAATTTGCCTGTCCTTCACTTTTGTAAGCATAAATTCAGCTACTTTTGGAGAAAGGGCAAAAAGATAATTGTAAACTTTAGGCATTTTCCAGAGCAGTTTTCTTTCAATGGAAGAAAATCTTTTATAATTCTTTGTTACCTTTGATCTAAATAGAAAAAAGAGGCTGAAAAGGATGAAGAATAAAGCAAAGATCATAACTGCCGAAATGTATATCAATTATTAGACTCCTTTGAAAAAATAGGGCGAGTATAGTTTATGCTCTCAAGTATGTGGTTCTCCTGTACCTCTACCTTTAACTCCAGGCAGGCTATGGTCTTTGCTACATTAATAGCCTTCCTGATGTTCCTAAGGCTCAAAGAGCCTGCACTCATGTATTTATCTAGGATCTTTCTTGCAGGGTCCGTTATCTTTTGTTTAAGTCCTTTTTGTTTTATTTCATCCCTGAACTTTATGGAGTTAATTATTCGCTCTCTAATATTGTCTGAACAATAGTTGTTATCCATGTTCTTTGAACAGAATTCATCGGCAGTAACCCTTGGTGCGGTCATGATAAGTTTTATATCAAATCTATCCATTAATGGTCCGTTAAGTCTGCGACTAAATCTTTCTAAACTGAGAGAGGAGCAATTGCAGGAACCGTCCTTTTTAAGATGGTTCCCACAATTGCAGGGGTTGGATGCCGCGATCAATAGAAAGTCAGCAGGCATGGTGTGACAAAAGTTAGAACGAGAGATATCTATTGTGCCCTTTTCTAAGGGCTCTCTTAAGGCGTTCAGTACGTTATGCTTGAACTCACTAAGTTCGTCTAAGAACAGCACACCTTTATGTGCCAGGGTTATTTCCCCTATCCTGTTACCACCTATCAGCGCCGAATCAGTTATGTTATGGTGGGGTGCTCTGTATGGTGGGTCCTCTATCACATTGTTAGAATCACCCAAGAGCCCTGCGATAGAATAGATGCTGTTAACCTCTAGTTTGTCTTTATTACTAAGGCGCGGCATTATGCTGGGAATTCTTTCCCCTATCATGCTCTTTCCACACCCAGGAGAGCCGATAAGGAGCATATGATGTCTTCCTGCTACGGCTATCTCGGCGCCCCTTAATGCCACTGGTTGGCCTATTACATCGCTAAAGTCCCTACACTTGTTCTTTTTGCTAACAAGGCGTGGAAGCTCTGTGCTGGATGCCAGCTCTGTTTTTAAAGTGCCCGTCACGGCGAACTCTATCAATTCATCTATGTGGCGTATAGGGACTGTTCTTTCTCTAAAAAAGCATACCTCGTTTAAGTTCAAATATGGTATTACAGCTCTATCAAAGTTACCCTGTGCAAAGTTAACTATGGGTAGCACAGCGCTCACAGGACGTATTTCACCTGTAAGAGAGATCTCGCCATACAAGATGTCCTTCTCTAGAGCATCCTTAGGGATAACACCTATAGATTTTAATAGGGCAGCTGCTATTGGAAGGTCCAAACCTGAACCATTTTTTTGTACGTCGGCAGGAACAAAATTTATTACAAATCGCTTAAGTGGCATCTCGATCTTACAAGCTTTGAAAGCGGTGGAGATCCTATAGAAGCTCTCTCTTACAATGGCATCAGGGAGTCCTGTTATCTTTATGCCTGGTAGTCCATTGTATGATGCGACTTCTACTTTTATGTGCTTTGCCGCTAAATGGTCTATGCTCGCGGTGTTCACATATGCGTACATGACGTTCTCCAGCGTTCCATGTACCCACTAAAAGCATTTTCTGCTCCGACTGTAGAAAACTACTTTTATGTTTTACTTAAGCTGTTTTTTGGCTATTATGTGCGGGATTGGACGATAATTGGTCCTGACCCGATGGAGGCATGGATGTTTAATCTTGGTGAATACCTTAAAAGCAAATCTGTCATAGTTGATAAATCACTTAAGAAAATAGTTGGAGATTGCGTCTCTGCTACACTTGCGGATTCAATGAACTATAGCCTTATGGCGGGCGGTAAAAGGATAAGACCTATCCTGGTTTTGACCGCCTATGATATCTTTGCCGAGCAAAAAGAGACAACTGAACAAACAGCATGCAACGGCTATAAAAAGATAATGCCGCTTGCCTGCGCGCTTGAGATAATCCATACATACAGTCTTATTCATGATGATCTTCCGGCTATGGATAATGATGATCTAAGACGTGGCAAACCTACTAATCACAAAGTGTATGGAGATGCTGTTGCCATCCTTGCAGGAGATGCCCTGCTTACTAAGGCTTTCAGTGAGCTTGCTGCCCTTTCTGAATACTATCCAGCTGAAAAAGTTATCAAGGCCATAAAATATGTTGCGGATAATGCTGGTATGAATGGGATGGTCGGTGGACAGGTATTGGATATACAAAATGATGGTATTACAAAGACAGACATAGACGAAGCTTATTTGTACAAGACCTCAAATTGCAAAACGGGAGCACTCATAACAGCGAGCGTTGCGGCTCCTGCGTTGTTATTGGGAAAGGATATTGATGCCAAAAACTTGGAAGGATATGGTCGTGCTATAGGCGTAGCTTTCCAAATAGTGGACGATATCTTGGGCGCTACTGCAAGTAGGGAAGAGCTTGGTAAGACGCCTAATATTGACTCTGAGAACAATAAGGCCACATTTGTGAGTATCCTTGGAATAGACGGTGCAAGGACCAGAGCTAGAGAAGAGATCAAAAAAGCAAAAGACCTCATCTCTACTTATGGAGCAAAAGCAGAGCCACTGATCGCTATCGCAGATTATATTGTAGAAAGGAAATTCTAGATCTTTTCGCCTAGATCTTGTCTCTGTTTAAGCCAGACATAACCTGCCACAGCTATAAAGAACATCATATTGTGTGTTACTTCAAAATCTCCAAAATTCCACTGTGTCATGCCATTTACCCAAAATGAAACAAAGCCTCCTATCAAACCATGACACAAAGCCGTGTTATACCAGTCTCCCTGTTTTACGGCGGTATTGAAAGCCTGAAAGCTCATATAGAAGATCATTGCCCATAATATCAAAAAGGGAATTGTTCCCAAAAGACCTGTTCCAGCTAGCATCTGGACGATGATGTTATGAGAATGCCCAGCAAAATATTTTGGGTCTGTTATCCCAAGTTTTTTGTAGTACATCCCTGTTAGCGGCTCATTCATCTCATATCCGACACCTTTTATCGGATGATCTTTGAACATGGCGAGATGTGTTTTCCAAAAATGGAAGCGCCAATCATCTCCTAACTGGTTCCTGTCGTTAATGGTCAGCTTGACCTTATCCATAGCGTATGGGCTGGTCTTGAACGCAATATAGGAACCAGCCATAATGGCTAATAATGCAATGATGTACGGTAGCTTTCTGTAGCTAATAAAGAGCTGAACTATAAAACCAATAGATATAGCGACTATTATAGCTCTACCACCTGAGAAGATAAAACTTGCAAGGAGCAAGATGGCAAGAGATATCAGGAAGAATCTAAGTTTGCTCCCCATTTTTCCAAGGACCACAAAAGATAAAATTATAAAAAAGTGGAACTGAAAAACGTTAACATATGTGAGGTACATATTAAATACTTCGCGCATGCTGTAGGAATTGAACATGCTAAGGTGCATCTTCCAGTTTCCAGTTATTGGGTCAAAGCCCGTAAATTTTTGAAGAAGTGCATAAAGGACGATCGGCAACATGAAATATAGTAAGGTCTTTAGGGCTCGTTGATATGAGAAGATCCTTTCAAAGATTATGAGATGGTAGGAAAAAAATATTAAATTCCTTATTCTGCCCAAATAATATAGTTTCCCGATGTGGGCTTCACTAGCTAGTGGAGAACTCAACACAGATATTGCAAGTGCACATGCTAATATCAAGAACCATTTATTCAATGGATGTCGAACGAATATGTCCTCTTTGTTGACCACCAGATCATAGACTAGGATATATATGGTTAAGAATATCCCAGACCACCCGAATATTTCCATTCCCGCCATGGAGATAACCATGCTGAAAAGGTACATGAAATAGACGGCGGGAAGTATTTTCTTGATACCGACATATATTAAATAAGCCAATTTTTTCATGCTCTTAAATCTCCATTTATTGGTTGATTTCCCTAATTATTACTGATATTTCAGCAAACAGAAAGACAAATTTTAAGTGCTCTAAGGAGTTGATAATGAAAGGTATTGTTCTTGCCGGCGGAAGCGGGACCAGGCTTTATCCTGCTACAGGAGCTATTTCAAAACAGATACTCCCTGTGTACGACAAACCGATGATCTACTATCCGATCTCTGTCCTAATGCTAGCTGGTATTAGGGATATATTGATCATATCTACCCCTAGGGACATCAAATTATATGAAGATCTTTTAGGCGATGGTTCCCAGATAGGCGTTAAGTTCCAGTACGCCGTCCAGGATAAGCCAGAAGGGATAGCTCAATCCTTTATAATCGGTGACAAGTTCATAGGTAAGGACAACGTTGCACTGGTGCTTGGCGATAACATATTCTACAGCTACGGATTCAGCGGAATACTGGAACAAGCCGCTAGTCTTAAGAACGGAGCGGTTGTCTTTGCATACTATGTCGAAGACCCTCAAAGATATGGAGTTGTAGAGTTCGACAAGAACAATAAAGCACTTAGCATAGAAGAAAAACCAAAAGACCCAAGATCTAACTTTGCTGTGACAGGTCTATACTTTTACGACAACAAAATAGTTGAGATATCCAAGAACTTAAAACCATCTGCCAGGGGAGAACTCGAGATAACTGACGTGAATAAGGAATACCTAAAACGTGATGAACTTAAAGTGGTCAATATGGGACGAGGTATGGCTTGGCTTGATACAGGTACTCATGACAGTCTTTTGGACGCAAGTAACTTTATCGCAACCATAGAGCACAGACAGGGTCTTAAGATCGCTTGTATAGAAGAAATTGCTTACAATAAAAAATTCATAAAGAAAGAACAACTGCTTTCCATAGCTGAGACAATGAAAAATAATAACTATGGGAAATATCTTTTTAAAGTGGCAGAACATGGAAGGGACGCTCAATGAGTTTTGTAACGACAGAATTGGAAGGGGTCTTCATATATTCTCCCACCGTATTCAAGGATGAAAGAGGCTATTTTTTTGAGAGCTACAATCAAAAGGTCTTTGAGCATGGAGGCTTTAACTTTAACTTTGTTCAGGATAACCAATCCAGATCTAAACATGGCGTATTAAGAGGTTTGCATTATCAATTGAACCCTAATGCCCAGACAAAAATGGTAAGGGTCTTGAATGGAAGTATATTAGATGTTGTAGTGGATATAAGACCTAATTCAAAGACGTATAAGAAATGGATATCGATCGAGCTTTCATCGAATAATTTTAAACAGATCTTAATACCAAAGGGTTTTGCCCATGGGTTCATCGTAGTTAGTGATGAAGCGGACGTTATCTACAAGTGCGAAGGGTTTTATGATAAGAGTTCAGAAGCTGGTATAAGGTTCGATGACCCAGAGCTCAATATAGATTGGGGCATGGACAAAAAGGACATAATAGTCTCCGATAAAGACGCTAAACTCCCATTTTTTAAAGCAGCAGCAAATAACTTTTAGGTACTAACAATGAAAATTCTTGTTACAGGAGCAAACGGACAACTAGGGCAGGAAATAAGGAAGTTATATTCCTCCTCTACCCATAAACAAGAGCTCCTATTCACTGATATTGCTGAACTTGATATAACAGACCCAAACTTGATAAGGTCCTACATTGAGGATAACAACGTAGACTTTATCGTTAACTGTGCGGCTTATACTGCTGTAGATAGAGCGGAAGATGAAGAACAGAAAGCTGAGTTAATAAACAGAACAGCCGTCGCATATCTTGCTTCAATATCCAAGGAATTCAACATCCCACTGCTACACATATCCACTGACTTTGTCTTTGATGGCAAAAAAAGCGCTCCGTATTTGGAAACAGATCATACTGCTCCATTGTCCGTCTATGGCAGGACAAAACTTGAGGGAGAACATGAAATAGTTAAACATGGTGGGACTTTTGTTATTATAAGGACCTCATGGCTCTATTCTGAATTTGGTGGAAATTTTGTTAAGACCATATTAAGGCTAGCTAAAGAGAAAAAAGAACTAAGGGTTGTCTCTGATCAGGTTGGGTCCCCAACTTATGCAGAAGATCTAGCCTCGTTGATATTAGAAATAATACCCAAGATCAATTCTGGCACCAGGGAGATATTCAACTACTCAGATGAAGGAGTGGCTAGTTGGTATGATCTTGCAAAAGCCATACTTGAGATAAAACAAATAGATTGTACTATAATACCAATAGAGACTGCAGACTATCCAACCCCTGCAAAAAGACCATCTTACAGTGTCTTGGACAAGACAAAGATAAAAGAACGGCTTGATATAAAAATACCATATTGGCTTGATTCGTTAAAAAGCTGTCTTAAGCATTTATAAGAGGACGGAGGATAGATGAAAAGTATTCTTGTTACGGGTGGAGCTGGATTTATTGGCTCTAATTTTATCCCATACTTTATAGAAAAATATCCTGATTATATTATCGTAAATTTGGACAAGCTAACTTACGCCGGTGATCTTAACAACCTGAAGGAAGTGGAGACAAATCCAAGATACAAGTTCATCAAAGGTGACATTTGCGATAAAGCCATGGTCAGTAAAATATTTAAGGACTTCGACATAAAAGGCGTTGTTCATTTTGCGGCTGAGTCTCATGTGGATAATTCAATAAGCGGTCCAGAAGCTTTTATAGATACCAACATTAAGGGGACCTTTGTTCTTATCAATGCGGCCAAGGAACATTGGATGTCGGAACCGTTCAAGTACAAGTCAGCTTATGATAACTGTAGGTTCCACCACATATCTACAGATGAAGTTTACGGGACTCTGGGAGAAACAGGTGCGTTCAAAGAAACAACTCCTTATGCTCCTAATTCTCCGTACAGTGCCTCAAAAGCATCAAGTGACCTTATAGTACGCGCCTACCATCACACCTATGGAATGAATACGGTGGTAACCAACTGCTCTAATAATTATGGACCAAAGCAACATGATGAAAAGTTGATCCCGACCGTAATACGGACAGCTGTTAATTTAAAGTCGATACCTGTGTACGGTAAAGGTGAGAATGTAAGGGATTGGCTATATGTATTGGACCACTGCAAAGGTATAGACACCGTCTATCACAAAGGCATCTCAGGAGAGACGTACAATGTTGGCTCCAACAACGAGCAGAAGAATATAGTGCTGGTCAATAAGCTATGCGAAATATTGGATAAGAAAAGACCACGCAAAGATGGGAAGTCCTATAAGGAGCTAATAACTTTTGTTAAAGACCGTCCGGGCCATGATCTAAGGTACGCGATAGATTCTAGTAAACTAGAAAAAGAACTTAGTTGGAAAGCGGATGAGAATTTTGACTCAGGACTAAGCAAGACAGTCGACTTCTATATTAGCAAAATCCAGGACTAAATAAATCGTCAAAACTCTTATATTTACTAAAAAAATCCTTTAATATCAATAGCTTTCATGGTTTGAAAATACCTTGACAGTGCTGAAAAACGCTTATAAAACTAACTCAAAGCTTAGAGCCTACCCTGGCGGTAGCGCGCCTAAAACCAAAGAAAAACAAAAATGACAGAAGATAAAAAAATAGCGATCGAACACGGCATTCTAGACCTTATTGATAAGGACGGTCGTGTTACGCAAACCGAACTATCAAGGAGTCTTAGGGTCTCAATAGGATTAGTGAATGCATATCTAAAGAATCTGATAGGGAAAGGTTATGTAAAGGTCAGCAACGTAAAGGCAAGCACCATTAGATATATGCTTACGCCAGAGGGACTAGCTCAGAAATATTACCTTACTCGTTCATATATGTCCCACAGTCTAGATTTTTATAGAAAGATAAAAATTGCAGTTGAACATAGGATAGTTAGATTAAAGCTTGAAGAAGTAAGGACAGTCGTCTTTGTAGGTAGTGGAGAAATAGCAGAGATAATGTACCTGTATCTGGGTGACACAAAGATACAGCTGCTTGATGTATTTGATAACATTGAAGGGTCCTCAGATAAGGTTTTCTTTGGCTACAAGGTTAAACCGATAGAGGAACTGGGAAATTATCTTAAGGATCACGATGTTGACAAGATCCTTTTAAACTACTTTGAAGATGTCGAGCTTATAGAACAGAAGATCAGATCATTAAGTATAGATAATAATAAAATAGAAACGGGGTGGTGATTATGTCTCAAAAAAGAGCATTGATAACAGGTGTTACTGGTCAAGATGGAGCATACCTTGCAGATTTCTTGCTGAAGAAGGGGTATGAGGTCCACGGTATAAAAAGAAGGTCATCCTCGCTGAATACTTTCAGGATAGACCATATATATCATGATCCACATGAACAGAACGTTAACTTCTTTTTGCATTATGGGGATATGACGGACTCTACCAGTCTTATACGTGTCATGCAGGAAGTTCAGCCTGACGAGATATACAATCTTGCAGCTCAATCGCATGTAAAAGTATCTTTTGATTGTCCTGAGTATACGGCTAATGCAGATGCTCTTGGCGCGCTTAGGATATTGGAAGGTATCAAAATACTAAAACTTGAGAATAAGACCAAGTTTTACCAGGCATCTACTTCTGAACTTTATGGAAAAGCTCAGGAAATACCTCAGTCGGAAAAAACACCTTTTTATCCAAGAAGTCCTTATGCAATAGCCAAGCTGTACGCATATTGGGTAACAGTGAACTATAGAGAGGCCTATAATATTTTTGCTAGTAACGGGATCTTGTTCAACCACGAATCTCCAATAAGAGGAGAGACCTTTGTTACACGTAAAATAACAAGGGGCATAGCCTCTATGATATTGGGGATGCAGAAAAAACTGTATATGGGTAATCTGGATTCCAAGAGAGACTGGGGACATGCTAAGGATTACGTAGAGGGAATATGGAAAATACTTCAGCACAAGACAGCTGATGATTATGTACTTGCTACGGGTGAAACAAGGACTGTTAGGGAGTTCATGGAATTAGCCTTTAAAAGAGTTGGCATAGAGCTGGAGTGGAAAGGCGAGGGAGTCAATGAAAAGGGTATAGTAAAGAACATATTAAGAAGTTCTAAAGAAGTGATAATAGAAGCCACCAAGAACACAAAGCTAACATCTGATGTTAAGGATAACTATATAGCTAAGGGCGACGTAATAATAGAGATAGATCCAAGATACTTCAGGCCAACAGAAGTTGATTATTTGCAGGGTGATGCCTCAAAAGCGCTAAAAGAGCTTGGATGGAAGCCAACACACACTATTCACGACCTGGTAGATGATATGGTGGAATCAGACATAAGGAACACGGTCAAGGATTTCTACCTGATCAATAGAGGTTGTGAGATATTTAATTTTTGCGAAATGTAATACGGAGATACTTTATTTATGAATTTAAAAAACAAAAAGATTCTAGTTACAGGTTCTGATGGGTTCATAGGAAGCCATCTTGTTGAAAGGCTAATAGACGAGGGGTGCAAGGTTAAAGCCTTTGTATACTATAACTCCTTTAATAGCTGGGGCTGGTTGGATACACTTCCAAAAGCGACCTTGGATAAAATAGAGATCTTCCTTGGCGATGTAAGGGACCCTAATGGCGTTAGAGAATGTGTTAAGGGCACGGATGTTATTTTCCACCTAGCCGCTCTTATAGGGATACCATACAGCTACCATTCGCCAGATAGCTACATAGATACGAACATAAAGGGAACGCTGAATATATTGCAAGCAGCTAGGGACTGTAATTGTGAAAAGGTCCTGGTTACCTCCACTTCAGAAGTCTATGGAACAGCAAAGTATGTACCAATAAATGAAGATCATCCTTATCAGGGACAATCACCATATTCTGCAACAAAGATCGGCGCAGACAGGATAGCAGAATCTTTCTATAGGAGTTTTAATCTGCCTGTAACAATAGTCAGACCTTTTAATACCTATGGACCAAGACAATCTGCACGAGCAGTTATCCCTACGATAATAACTCAGTTGTTGAATGGAAAAAAAGAGATCAAGTTAGGCTCATTGCACCCAACAAGGGATCTCACTTTTGTTAAAGACACAGCCGAAGGGTTTGTGGAGATAGCAAAGTCCGACAAAACTATAGGACAAGAGATAAACATAGCTACTCAATCTGAGATATCCATAGGCGATCTAGCTAAAAAGATAATAGCTATCATTAATCCTGAGGCCAGAGTTCTTGAGGAAGAAAAAAGATTAAGACCTAAGAATAGCGAAGTAGAAAGGCTTCTTGGTTGTAATGATAAAATAAAGAAGCTCACGAATTGGGAGCAAAAGCATAGTCTGGATAATGGTCTAAAGGCTACTATTGAATGGTTTAAGGACCCAAACAATCTGAAAGGCTATAAATCGGAGATCTATAATGTATAAAAAGACCATAGATTTCATAAGATCACTTTATCCTAATGAACAGCCAGTGCCTCTTCATGCACCAAGGTTCATCGGTAACGAAAAGAAATATCTTAATGAGTGTATAGACACAACTTTTGTCTCTTATATGGGGCCGTTCGTTACCAGGTTCGAGCAGATGATAAAGGATTTTACTGGAGCTAAATATGCAATAGCTACCGCGAACGGGACGTTGGCCTTACACGCGGCGCTTGTACTTGCTAATGT
>JBAXXF010000006.1:0-17412 GCA_037128035.1 bacterium
CGCCTTAACATCCTTTGAATTTTTAGCAGTGAGTTGGTTAAGAACAACGTATGCCTGCTCATAATTCTTTTGATCTATGAGCTCTGACGCTTTTTTATAAAGATCCTTTTGCTCGCAAAGAACAAGCCCGGAATATAAAAACACAAAAACTATTAAGATCCTCATGAACCCTCCATCAATATATCAAGACCCTGTTGTTAAGTGAGTCTGCGACAAGAACGACCCCATCCTTGACAAAGACGGCTTCTGGCAAGAACAAAGTGGATGCTCCAGGTATTGCTTTTGGCCCATTGATGTTAGATGTTTTGAACCCAGGTTGTCCTATTACTCCATCAGCTTCACTAAAAGACATTTCTTCGCCAGATCTTTCATAGATCAAGACCCTGTTGTTCTTACTATCTGACACGAACAAGGTAGCCTCACTGATAGTCAAAGATCTCGGTTGGTTCAGAGAAACAGCAGAAGAGACCCTAGCCCCTCTGTTTGCTTCACCTGAGGTAAAATCATTTTGACCTATAACGAGATCGGCATGCCAGCCATTCATCGTAGGGATCTGTTTGAATACAACTATCCTGCTGTTACCGGAATCTGCGATATAGAGGCTAGTTCCATCGCTGTAAACTGAACTTGGAAGATATAACGTATTATAATTAGGCTTTGCCCTACCTTTATTGGACTCCCCTCTCTTAACAGAGAATTGACCAAGCACTACGTCAAAAGGCGTCTTGTTCTCTTTTGGTATTTCATTCCATATAAGCACTCTATTATTCCCAGTATCAGCTACAAAAAATCTTGTGCCATCGGAGAACACGCCTCGGGGATCTTTCAATCCCTCTATCGCTGTAATCGACTTAGAATTTTCATTAATTGGTAGGTCAAAAATAAGAACTCTGTCATTATCTGTATCAGCTACAAAAAGGAATTTATCAGTCACATAAAGCCCGGTTGGCCTTTTCAGGTCTTGCGAGCTAAGAACTATATCTGCGGGAGTCCCGCCATGTTTTGGTATTCTATTCCATATCAGGATCCTGTTATTACCCGTGTCTGAGACATAAACGTTACCTTTTTTATCTACGATAACACCAGAAGGGTTATTTAATCCATTCGGCGAAGGTTTATCTACCTCCCAAAGGTTCTTAAGATTATGTACAAAATCAAATTGCCCTATTACCAATGAAGCTACTGCGGATGCTGAAGATGAATTTGAACTTGATAGGTCCTCTGCAGAGAACTCTATCTTGCCTACCCTGCCACTTCCCTTTAGTAAGACTTCTTTGCATGAAACATATTTTGCATCCTTATTTATAAGTTTAAGGTCCTCAGCAAGATTCCTGTTTATTGTGTGCCATCTATTATCTGTTGCCGTTTCACCAACACCTATATACAAGTCCCCCTCTTTTTGTTCAATGGAACTAACTGGCTTGGGGACATAATGTATATATCTACCTACGGTGTCAGTCTGGATCATAAAGACGAGATCAAAAGGCTCAGAAAATTTCATATCCCACTCGACAAAAGGCTTATCATCAGAGCCCATTGAACCATGTTCTCCTGTGTACTTATATCCGTTGAGCAGGCCGTTCCCTGCAGTTTCAATAACGTTACCTTTTTCTGTATCGTTAATAACTTTTGCAGTAGCACCCTTAAACTCATTTTCTAGAACGTCCCATCCCTTAGTGTCCGTTGCTTCCAGAGGAGAACGAGCTAGAAGCTTAATGTCGGTTATCCTACCAACACCTCTCACTAGAATAGAACCAACAGATGAAACATCTACTTTTGGGTCGATCTTCTTTATATCCTGTTCAAGATCTCTCGTGATAACGTGCCATTTTCCATCTTTTGTATTAGCGCCAAGACCGTAGTTTATTATGACCTTTTCCTTGCTGTAAGGCTCATTAACATCTTTATCGTCGTAGCTTAAGATGTACTTACCATTGAGTGTATTCCCAATTACGAAGATCTTATATGGTGATTCAGTTTTTATCTTCAACTGCAGTATTACGTTAGTACCAGCTTTCCAATATTTGCCATCTATACTTCTAAGACGAAAATCTCCATTGTTCTTACCTGAGTCGAATTTTATTACCTTACCAAGGGTTCGATCAAAGTCTGTGCTGATCTTTCCACTCTTGCCTATCTTATCCCACCCTTTTACATCGCCCTTACTCAACGCTACATCCTGGGGGACGGAAGAAAGGGCCCATATATCGTCGATATAACCAGTCCCTCTAAATGAGACGGCATCTATGCTAAGCAATTTTGCCTTTGGAAGAAAAGAAGCAAGGTCTTGTTCTATATCCCTTGTTACGACCCTCCAGTTACCATCTCTGTACCTTGAGCCTATACCTGTATGAAGATAAGTGTCGTCGTTATTTATCTTATTGGTCAGGTCGCTATAAAGAAGATACTTGGTACCTTGGTTTGTGGAAACTTGGACTTGAACAATAAAAGGCCGCTCATATTTCATCTTCCACTGAATAGCTTTATAGGCCTTTATGTTAAGTGGCTGACCCTTGTCACCTTTGTAGGTGAACATATTATTGAGCCCAAAACCCTTTAAGCTTATTACATAGCCTCTTTCTTTATCATTACCTATGTAATCAACCCCTATATCTGGTTTTACCGGTCCCTCAACGGTCCATCTGCTCATCTTTGGCTGTGTACCATCATCAAGGACCTCAAAACTCACCTGTGCCGTGGCAGAAGACAAGACCATATTGATCAGAACTGCTATTAGTAACATAATTAGATTATACCACCCTTTTTTATCTGCCGCATAGCTTCGTATGATGCTATCGCTACACAATTAGACAAGTTAAGTGACCTAACGTTGTCTGTTTGCATAGGGATACGTACCATATTGCCAGAATATTTTGCCAAAAACTCATCAGAAAGGCCATTGTCTTCTGGTCCAAAGACTATAATATCGTCGTTCTTAAACTTTACATCAAAAACATCTTTATCCGCCTTTTTGGTAAAAACGAAAATATCATGTTTAGAGTCCTTATTCTCTTTATCGATAAACGCCTCAAAGGAATCATGCCTAAATAATTTTACATGTTCCCAGTAATCAAGACCTGCCCTCTTAAGATGTTTATCGTCCAAACTAAATCCTAGTTTACCTATCAAATGAAGCTCAAAGCCATTAGCGGCACAAAGACGAGCAATATTACCCGTATTCTGAGGTATAAGAGGATTAACAAGCGCTACTTTAAGTTTAACCAAGTTCTAGCCTCAACATCTTAAGTTTAGATATATCATCCCTTACCTTTGCAGCTTTTTCAAACTCGAGTTTTCTAGCATGATCTATCATGCTCTGATTAAGGCGTAATATTTCTGCATCTATCTCATCTGTTGTCTTAAAGTGCTTCAATTTCTTGGTTTGGTCTATGAGGTCATCAGCGTAGTCCATATTTGTAAGAGCCGACAAGGAACTGTGTATGTTCTTAACGATCGTCTTTGGGGTGATGTTGTTGTCTTTGTTGTATTTGAGTTGTCTAATTCTTCTTCTATCCGTTTCCTTTATGGCCTGATTTAAACTGTCGGTCATTTTATCTGCATACATTATAACTCTTCCGTTAACGTTCCTTGCCGCCCTACCAATTATCTGGATAAGGGACCTTGTTGATCTTAAAAAACCTTCTTTATCTGCATCCAGTATCGCGACCAAAGAGACTTCCGGAAGGTCCAAGCCCTCCCTTAAGAGATTTATGCCCACTAAGACGTCGTACTTTTTGCGTCTTAGATCATTGATTATTTCTATTCTTTCAAGTGTGGAAACATCTGAGTGCAGGTAATTCACCTTCAATCCCTTTTTCAGATAATGCGCGGAAAGGTCCTCTGCCATTTTTTTTGTCAAAGTCGTAACAAGGACTCTCTCGTTATTCTTTATGGTCTTTTGTATCTCGCCAAGTAGATGATCGACCTGGTTCTTGCATGGATGCACTTCTATAACAGGGTCAACCAGCCCTGTAGGTCTTATTATCTGCTCTACTGTCTTATTATCTACCTTATCCAACTCATAGGACCCGGGTGTTGCAGACACATAGACGGTCTGATTGACGTTTTTTTCAAACTCCTCAAAATTAAGTGGTCTATTATCTAGAGCGGACGGCATCCTGAAACCATATTCTATCAGAGTGAGCTTTCTAGATCTGTCCCCTTTGTACATCCCTGATATTTGTGGAACAGTTATGTGGGACTCGTCTATAACGACCAAAAAATCCTTTGGAAAATATTCTAACAAAGTAGGTGGAGGTGACCCAGGTTCTCTACTGGTAAGATGTCTGGAATAATTCTCTATGCCCTTGCAATAACCAAGTTCTTCCATCATCTCTATATCGTAATAGGTCCTTTCCTCAAGACGTTTAGCCTCTAGTAATTTCATCTGGCTCTTTAATTTAGGAAGTGTTTCCGCTAATTCTGCCTGTATGCTCTTAATGGCTTTTTTAGCTATTTCCTTGCTGGTTGCATAGTGACTAGCTGGATAGATAAAAAGTTTTTCTTCTCTTGATATGACCTTTGCCGTTATCGGGTCAAAGATGCTTAGCCTGTCTACCTCATCGCCAAAAAACTCTATTCTGTACGCTATGTCTTCACTATAGGCCGGGAGCAGTTCTATTACATCACCCCTGACCCTAAAAGACCCTCTTTCAAAATCCATATCGTTTCTTTTGTAATGTATGTCGGTAATTTTCCTTAAAAGGTCATTTCTCTTTATCTTTTCATCTTTGGATATTATCACGCTCATCTTTAGGTATTCTTCTGGAGAGCCAAGTCCATATATACAGGACACAGAGGCGACTATGATAACGTCGCGCCTTGTAAGTAGTGAGCTGGTCGCGGCATGACGCAGTTTATCTATTTCATCATTTATAGCACTATCTTTTTCTATATATGTATCAGTTGCTGGTATGTATGCTTCCGGTTGATAATAGTCATAATAACTTACAAAATATGAAACAGCATTTTCTGGGAATAGAAGTTTCATCTCTTCATAAAGTTGGGCGGCTAGTGTTTTGTTAGGTGCGATTATCAGGGTTGGCCTGTTAAGCTCAGCAATAACGTTTGCCACAGTGAAGGTCTTACCAGAACCGGTTACACCTAAGAGGACGATGTCCTTCTGGTCGTTCCTAAGCTTTTCCGTGATCTGTTTTATAGCTTCAGGCTGGTCCCCGCACGGTTCATGTGGAGAAATGAGTTTAAACATAACGTCTCAACCTACGATCTGTTTTGCTTTAGCGATCCTGTCCAAGACTATTTCGTTATTAATTAGCATCAATATATCATCTATGGGAGGCCCATCTTTCCTCTCTGTAAGTATTACTCTTAGTGTTTTAAAGAGTTTTCCACCGGAGAGTACAGCTAATGACACTATTCCTTCTTTTACCTGTTTCCAGTTATCGCCTGATACCTGTTTCTTGCTCAGAGCATATTCAGTGTACAAGTGGTCCAAGATCGTTCTTTGTTCTGAGCTAAAATCAGACAACAATCCTTTGTCGAAATCTGATGGCATGAATATTTTGACCATATCCGTGACTTCTGTAAGGAGTTTTACTCCATTTTTTGCGACGGCAAGGATCTTAATGAAAGAGGCCTCGTCATAATATTTTTTCCAATCATCAGTGAACCCTATATCGATCTTCATACGTGATAATATGTTTGCGCTATCAGTTTTACCTATAACTTTTGAATTTATGTGTTTCAGTTTGTCTACATCGTAAACACAGGCAGATACGGCGGTATCCTCATAATTAAAATTCTCTGCCAGTAGTTTCTTGGAGTCGGTCTCGTCCACTCCTTTTATTCCCCCACCCAATAGGGCAAGATGGTTAAACATGGCCTCTGACAAAAAGCCCATCGCCTTATACTCATGAATAGGCACACCACCACTACGTTTACTCAATTTTGTCTTGTCCGGAGCAAGTAACATAGGGAGATGGCCATACTTTGGTAATTCAGCCTCTTTTACGCCTAGTGCAGAAAAGATCATTATCTGCCTGAACGTATTGGAAACATGATCTTCTCCTCTAAACACATGAGTGATCTTCATATCAATATCGTCTATAACGACCGCAAAATTATACGTTGGTGTTCCGCCTTGCTTCATAACAACAAAATCCCCTATAACACGCGCCGGATTTGTCATCATGCTTGAGGCTTCCCTGTTCTTGATCAGATCGTGATATTTTATCTGGTCTTGTCCGCCGTTGATGTCTTTTATATATTTTTCTACATCGAACCTTAGAGTATATGGAGTGTTTTGCTTTTCATTATCAGTGACTTGTTCCTGTGTGAGTTTTTTACATTTGCCACTGTATCTAGGTGGCTTACCAGATTTCAACTGAGCAGCTCTTTCGTCTTCAAGTTCTTTTCCGCTACAGTAGCACTTATATAAAAAGCCCTTCTTAAAAAGGTCCTCTGCTACCTCTTTATATCTATTGGTCCTATCGCTCTGCCTAAATGGCCCCTCATCCCATGTTATACCAAGCCATGTAAGGTCATTGATGATCGACTTTTCGTGTTCGTCAGTCGATCTTTCCTCATCTGTGTCTTCTATCCTGAGAACGTATTTTGCATTATTGCCTTTTGACTTTTCATGTTTTGCAAACAGCCAGTTGAATATTGCGATCCTAGCATTACCTGGATGTAAGCCACCTGTGGGCGACGGAGCGAACCTTACTCTCATTTCTCCTGACTTAGTCATTAAAGTCCCTTTCCATGCTAACACACGCCATGGCTACTAAACCTTCTCCTCTACCGGAAAAGCCCATTTTCTCATTTGTCTTTGCTTTGATATTTATTCTCTCTTTCTTAAGGCCTGTGGCCAAAGAAAGGTTTTTTGTGATTTCCGCTATGTGTGGCAGTATCTTAGGTCTTTCTGTTATTATAACTGAATCGATATACAGCACTTTTGCCCCATCTGTCTTTATCAGTTCTATTACTTGTTTTAGGAGATCAATGCTGTTGGCGTTCTTCCATTTCGGGTCAGTATCCGGGAACATGCTACCGATATCAGGCTTGCCCGCAGCTCCTAGTATCCCGTCTATAATTGCATGGCATAAAGCATCAGCATCGGAATGACCATCCAAGCCCATATCACATGGTATCTGCGCTCCACCCAAGATAAGCTTTCTTCCTTCCTTGAATTTATGGCTGTCGTATCCTATCCCTGTAACAGTATTGGTCATGAGACAACCTCTTTAATTAAAAGCTCGGCGATCTTAAGGTCTATTGGATGAGTTATCTTTATGTTGTTCTTCTCGCCTTCAACTATATTAACTTTTATACCAAAAAACTCGACAATAAAAGCATCATCTGTCGCAATTTTGTCCTTAGGGAATCCTGAATATGCCTTGTAGATCTTATCGAAATCAAAGACCTGGGGTGTCTGTACCCTAACAAGCTTTTCTCTATCAAGTGTCTTCACTACTGCAGAAGCTTCTTTTTCCTTGATCGTATCATCTGTTGCTATGGCCGGTATAACAGCACCGTGCTTTAATACTGCGTCATAGAGAGACCCTATTAATTTTTTACTGAACAGCGGGCGTGCAGAATCATGTATAAAGACCACTTTGCATGAAGCCTCGTTTTTCTTTATCCATTCAAGCCCGTTAAGAACAGAATCCTGCCGTCTTTTTCCACCTTCTATAACGGCTGCTATTTTTGAGAACGCTGCACAGATGTCCTTTGTCTTTTTAATATGCTCTGGATGGGACACTATAAGTATTTTATCGACGTCCTGGCATTCTTGGAATTTCTGTACGCTGTGACTAATAATAGGCTTATTGTTCAAAAGAAGGAATTGTTTGGGGTCGGCGCTATTGAACCTAAGACCGGAACCTGCAGACAATATAACTGCTATATTCATATTTTAGACTTCGGGGGTAAATATCTTCTGTATCTCTGCTTCTATTTTCTTTTCATTAACACCCTTAGCAAGGGCGAGTTCTTTTATCAAAAGGCTCTTTGCAGTATCCAACATTTTTCTTTCTCCAAAAGAAAGATCTTTGTCGCCCTTCAACACTATAAGGTCCCTTAGCACTTCTGCTATTTCAAAAACGGAACCAGATTTTATCTTTTCCATATATTCTCTATATCTTCTATTCCATGTTGAACCGACCACAGTCCTTTTTTTCTGCTTAAGAACGTCGTATACATCCTTGACCTTCGCAGGTTTTATAACAGGTCTTAGTCCAACGTTACCTATGTTGCTAACTGGGACAAGCACGTTCATTCCAGTGTCCAATATACTAATAACGAGGAATTCCATTTTCTCGCCCATTATTGTTTTTGTTTCAAGATCCTCTATCTTGCCAACACCGTGTGCTGGATAGACAGCGAACTCACCTATCTGAAAAGGTATCTCGACCTTTGCTTTTGGTTTTTCCTTTACTGCAGGAACAACATGTTCAGGCTTTTTAATGTTTTCATGTTTAGTACCGTGAGCATATTTGTTGACGTGATGATGTTTGGCGATAGGTGCATGTTGGACGACAGCTGCGTGCTTAGCAACGTGTTCATGTTTTGTGACATGCTCATGTTTCTTTGCAGGCACGACCTTTTTTGCATGCACAGTTGCAAGCTTTTTAGGCGTCGCTTTCTTTGGCGCAGCTTTTTTTACAGGGGCTTTTTTCACCATCTTTTTCACAACCTTTTTAGCTGAACCCTTTGATTTTTTTGCTTTTTTATTGGTTGAAGACAAATTTTTTCTCCCAATTTAAATAAGAAATGGTGGAGGTGAGGGGACTCGAACCCCTGGCCTTCTGAGTGCAAATCAGAAGCTCTACCAAACTGAGCTACACCCCCACTTATGGTAAAAGCAACAGTTTACTACCTTTAGTTTCGCGATTTTTCAAGGTTTTTTATTATTTTAGCCTATCCTTAAGGAAAGGAAATGACGCCCTGGTTTTTGAAACCGCGTCCAGACTGAGTCTTACGGTATAAAGGCCTTCTTTATCCCCACAATTAAGTATCTCATTACCCTGTGGGTCTACAACCATGGAGTCCCCTGTGTATCCAACCTTGGGATCAGACCCAACCCTGTTGACACCTATTACAAAACTCTGGTTTTCAATAGCCCTTGCCTTCAATAACGACATCCAGTGGGTTCTTCTTGATCCAGCCCAATTCGCTATGACAAAAAAGATATCCGTTTTAGGCGCATTATCCCAGAACAGATATGAGAACCTGAGGTCATAGCATACAAGGGGTTTGATCCTTGCTCCCTCTATTTCAAAGGGTCTCTCGCATTTTCCTGGCTCGTAGTGACTAGTTTCATCGCCATATCCAAAGAGGTGTATCTTTGAATATTCACATATAACGTCGCCCTTCCTGTTGATAGTTATGTTCCTGTTGTTTGAATCAACGACAGCACCAAAACTTATATTACAGTTATGGTCTACTGCCAGCTTGCTAAAAAAGCCGACATCAGCCTCGTTGATACTGGTCTTAGACAGGTCCATTGAAAAGCCGCTCAGCGTCATTTCCGGAAAGATCATCCAGTCAATATCGCTTTCATTAGAAGCATCCAAAATCGATAAGATATTGGACTTGTTCTTATCCTTGTTCTCCCACGCTATATTGTACTGGAACAGCCCTACTTTCATTGACAGGCTCCGTAATAAAATTTGTTGATTTCCATATAACATGATAAAGAAACAGAAGCCATGGAATTTAGTTACCCCGTTGGCCTTATAACTAACGTCAACGCCAAGAGAATAAGAAAGACCATAATAAACGCCAGCGATCTCTATCAGATACTTGGTGGTGAATCTGCGTGTCTGCATAGAGAGACAGCGACTTTGGATGAGCTTAAAGAAGCCGTACGCGAGTTCAGGGAAAAGAAGATACAGATAATACTTTCAAATGGTGGAGACGGGACGCATCAGCAACTTATCAACACCCTCATAGATAATTTTAGGGATTACAGCCCATTTATTGTACCTCTTAAAAGTGGGACAATGAACATGTTGGCAAAGAACTTAGATCTTAATCTGTCGCCGTACGATACGGTGGAATGGATAAAGAGACTTATGGAAAAGAAAGAAAAGCCCGTAATCTCCGTGAGGAGTCTTTTACAGGTGGATTCACCTGAACTTAAGAAACCTCGCTATGGTTTTGTTTTCATCGCAGGCTGTGGGTTTAAAGTACTGAACCTGTATTATTCTTATCCTGAAGGAGGAAAGAGGAGCGCTTCAAAAGCCATAATCTCTTCCATGATGGGTTGGCTGACAGGGAACAAGATGTCTAAGAACATATACACATACACGCCTTCTACCATAATGATAGATGACAAAAAATTTGAATTCCCTTACTTGATAACACTAGCTTCAAGTTTAGAAAAACTTGTAATGGGATTCTCTCCTTTTGCGTTAAAACACGTGAATCATGACGGCTTCTTTTTCATGATAGATGGAGAGCCTATGACGAAGAACTACAACATCTTTAAATTCTTCAAACTTAATGATGAAGAGGTTTGGAAAGAAAAGCGTCTAGTCAGCAGGGGTAAGGTATTGAAACTGGATGTGGATGGTGGATTTAGTATAGATGGCGAGCTCATAAAGTTAAACGGCGGCTCTGGGCTTACGCCAGTAACAGTGACTCGTGGACCAAAGATAAATTTTATTACGCCTATAGCAGGATAAAAGGATAAACAAATGAACAACGACAAACAGATCGACTCGATATTAAAAATAATACCAGATGATTATAGAAAATATATAACTGGTCTGGAGATAAAGACCTCCGTGGAAGGTCCCCAAATGCTCATCTTTGACCTTTCTAGGGACCAGAGAATGAAGTTCAAAAGGCTTGCTCCTCTTCTTGAAGATGGTAAGAGCATTTCCTTTTATGTAAAACACAATTCAAAGTTCCATCACATAGGTGGTGAAGCTTATGTGTTCGACAAGATAAACAATTATAATTATAACATTTCCCCATACTCTCCAATAAAGACGCCAAAACAAAGTACTTTTTATCGAACTATAAAGAATTCATCTCCAAAGGGAACGACAAGGAATGCGATCATAATAAACACTCATAATGGGCTGATCCCTATGCACTTGTCCAAACTATATAACAGGCTCTATTGTGTTGATGTCGCGGACATCTACAGCGCTGAAGCAAAGATGAACTTGAAACTCAATAAAATAAACAACTGCCTGCTCTTCTCTTCACACATAAGTAAGTGGCTTAGGGAGTTCGAAGGGTATAAATACACCCCTCCAGGAAGAAAGCATAAAATAGGGCTGATAGTCTGTGATGCAGCCATGCTTACTGAAGAATCCTGCTCAACTATCCTGAATATAGAACCAGAGACGATAATCCTGTTTTCTGAAAATGAAGAGACCGTAAACAAGATGTCAAAGGTCTTTGAGGCAAAGGAAAAGCACGAAAAGACCTACGAATCATTCGTTGAGGGTTTTCACATTAGAAAGATAAAAAGGAAAGAGCATGCCGAATTATAGCAATTATGAGAATTTAGCCATTAACGCTGCGCACCTTGGCGGCGAAGTATTAAAAAAATATTTTAATAAAGTTGTCAACTTTGAGGTCAAGCCGGAAGCTGGGATAGTAACTCAGGCTGATAAAGAATCAGAGATAGTTATCTCTGCCCTTTTTAACAAAGAGACACCAGGCTTTAGTATTTTAGGCGAAGAGAGCGGCTTAACAGAAAATGATAAGAACATAAAAGGAAAATGGATAATAGATCCATTGGATGGAACTACCAATTTTTTTCATGGCTTTCCTCATTTTAATGTTTCGATAGCTCTAGAGCTTGACGATGAGATAGTTGCTGGTGTCGTCTATAACCCTATTACGGATGAGACATACCATTGCTCCAAAGGTAATGGGGCATACATCAACAGTAAAAAGATCTCTGTTTCAAAGACCAACGATCTTGCTTCCTCAATGTTGGGAACTGGATTTGCATACCAGAGAGGCGACATACTGGATGAGGCACTAGCTATGTTCAAAAGATTCACTTATGCCGCTCACGGTGTAAGGCGCCCTGGGGCTGCAGCGCTGGACTTATGCTATGTAGCTCGCGGTATCTATGACGGGTTCTATGAAAAAACGTTAAACGCATGGGACGTGGCTGCTGGATCATTGCTTATTAAAGAAGCTGGAGGAAAGGTTAGCAATTACAATGGCAAGTCCTTCTCCGTATATTCTAAAAGTATCGTAGCGTCCAACGCAGTGATACACGATGAGATGATAGAAATAATTAATTCTTAATTTTGAGCAGCAGTGTTCGGGTCAAACTTACTTTTAGGGAATGGTATATTATTCCTTTCTATCTCGTCAAAGAAAGTCGGCACATATCCAGTCGGTAGCATTTCACCTATTATTACACCCTCTGGATTTCTACCCTTCTGAACGTATCTATAGATATCCTTTGTCTGATATCTGCCTAGCTCATCTATACCAAGAACTTCACTGATATGAGTTATCTTACGAGAACCATCATAAAGTCTGGCCGTACATATTATAATATTGATGGCAGAACCGACTTGGGCTTTTATAGCTGCGGCTGGAACTTCAACTTCTGTCATCATAGCGAGTGTTTCTAATCTTATAAGGGTCTCTGTAGGAGTATTCGCATGTACGGTTCCCATACTACCACTGTGACCTGTGTTCATAGCTGAGATCAACTCCAACGCTTCTGAACCTCTTACTTCTCCTACTATTATCCTGTCCGGTCTTAATCTAAGGGCAGATCTCAAGAGATCTCTTATGGTCACAGCACCTTTACCAATATCGTTAGGTGTTTTGGTCTCAAAGGACACAACGTGCTCGGCAGTTATCTGTAACTCAGCGGAATCCTCTATTACAAGTATCCTTTGGTTCTTTGGTATCCTGCCAGCTATACTTGACAGCAACGTTGTTTTACCTGAGCCAGTACCACCGGAAACTATTATATTCTTTGCAAGGAAAACACAAACATCTATAAATCTCGCTCCATCTATGGAAAGGGCACCAAAGTTTATAAGATCTTTCAATGTCAGGCTTACCTTAAAGAACTTTCTTATAGCTATGGTCGTACCATTTCTCGCACATGGAGGAATAACGACGTGGACTCTGGAACCGTTAGGAAGGCGTGCATCCAATGTCAGATTTTCTTCGTCCAATGGACGTCCAACGAACTGAGCTATATTTCTTGCTGCAGCCTGAAGAGAACCCTCATCCTCAAATCTTGCATCTGTCTTTATTACCCGGCCTTTCCTTTCTATAAAGATCGTGGATGGACCGTTTATCATTATTTCTGTAACTGACTCGTCCTGCAAATAATCCTTAACCGGAGCTAAGAAGTTAGCAATTGTAGCCTCAAAGACTTTTTTGTTACTTATCGATGTAGACATTAATGTTTAGGACCTCTGCTTGCCTGGAACTCATCAACGATCGTTTCTATATCGATCTTGCTTACGTCCGCCCCTTCTGTCTCCTTCTGGTATATATAATCAATTGCGAAATCACAGAATTCCTCTACATCTTCATAAGGAATAGCGAACTTTATACATTCCTGTGTAAAGACCCTTAGCAAAAGAAGGTGGCTGACCAAAGAAGGTAGATCTTCAAGCCCAAGGTCTTCATCCTCGTTATCTATATAGTTATAAGCGCGGAGAACTTGGTTTATCTCCTTCAAAATATCATCAGAACTCGCCATAATCACCTCCAGGTCTATTTTTATTATATTACTTTAATTCACTTCTGTAAAAAGCTCTTTGCAACAGTTTTGTCGTCAAATTCGTGTTTTATCCCATTTATCATCTGATAATTCTCATGACCCTTGCCTGCTATGAGTATTACGTCCTTTTCCCTATTCATTGATTCTATCGCCTTTTTTATCGCCATTTTCCTGTCCGGGATAACTTCGAACGAATTGGGTCTCATCCCTGCAACTATACTATCTATTATGTTTATAGGGTCTTCAGATCTTGGGTTGTCAGAAGTAACTATCGCATAATCGGCAAAGTCAGACACTACTTTTCCCATTTTTGGCCTTTTCCCTTTGTCTCTGTCCCCACCACAGCCAAAAATGGTAACCAGCCTTTTTTGAGGGAAGACGTTCCTCAAACTCGTAAGGACGTTCATGAGCGCATCATCCGTATGCGCATAATCTACAAAGACATTGTAACCTTTCATCACTCTTTCTAATCTACCTGGTATTATTGATTCATGTGAAAGAGCGTCAGAAACGGCCTTGTAATCCACTCCATAAGTTTTCATACAAACTGTTATGGAAGCAAGTGCATTGTATATATTGTGTTTACCTATCAATGGCATCTCGAATTTGTACGACTTTTCTCTATCCCTTACAGTAAAGATGGTACCTGAATCATTGAACTCATATTCCTCGACCCAGACGTCAGCCTCTGAACTAAAACCGTAGGTATAGATCTTAACATCACAAAGGAGCCTTACAAAATCTACTAATTTACGACCATATTCACAGTCCGTACTTATGACAGCGGTCTTGTGCTTCCTTTTGCTCTTGGGCAATATATCCGTGAACAGTTTCTTTTTTGCATTAAAATAGTCATCCATGTCCTTGTGGAAGTCCATGTGGTCCCTTGTAAGATTAGTGAACACAGCGACTTCAAAGTCCAGGTCCTCTACCCTACCCAGCTCTATGCCGTGAGATGATACTTCCATAGCAACGTGCGTTACCTTAGCATCCACCATCTCCCTTATTATTCTCTGCAGATACAACGACTTTGGGGTTGTATATTCTATATCTTTGATCTCCCTTCCGCTGTACCTGTAAAGGATGGTACCTATTATGCCTGAAGAAAGTCCTGCGTTCTTCAAGATAGACTCTATCATGAACGAGGTAGACGTCTTACCATTCGTGCCTGTAACACCTATAAGTGAAAGTTCCCTAGATGGATGCCCATAGAAGAAAGCAGAAGCACTGGACACTGCTTGAACAGTATCATCAACAACAGCCAGTGGGACTTTCTCCTTGGTCATTCTATCAAGTATTTTGCTGTAAACAACATTCTCAGAAGACTTGGCCTTGTCATAGAAGTCCTTTGATACTACTACAGATCCAGCTCCTTTATTTAAGGACTCTTCTATAAAAAGGTTCCCGTCATCCTGAAGCCCCTTTATAGCAAAGAACATATTGCCTTTTTTTATGTGCTTTGAATCATATTCAACATCAGTTACCTGCAAGCTGTCGCCTATATTGCTTGACGATATAACCTTTAATTTTGATAAAACTTCCATCAATTTCATAAAAACCTCTTAATCATTGGAGATCAATGTGCCTATATTAAAGTTCTCCGGATCAGCTATTGATACGACAAGATTGTTGTCCCTTGCTATCGCGATAGAGTCCCTACTAACAACTTTACCACCCCTGTTGGCTATATCGTATAAGGTGTCATACGTTATCTTGTCATATTTAACTACATGCTGGCTGACCTTTGGGTCATCGTTGTATATAGCTCCCACATCCTTGAAAAGAACACAGGTGTCTGCCTTCAGTGCTGCAGCTATTGCGACAGCTGTGATATCAGATCCACCTCTTCCAAGTGTTGTTACCTCTCCGTTATCAGCCATCCCCTGATACCCAGGAATAACTGGCACGATCCCTTCTCTGAGCAATGCATTTATACATTCAGGGTCTACGTTCATTACTTTTGCATTAAAGTGATTATCGTCGGTCTTTATACCTAGAGTAGTAAAGTCCAGGGATTTCGCTTTTATACCCATCTTAAGTAGCAGCATACTTAAAAGAGCCGCGGACTTTATCTCTGCTGTAAAAAGTAAATGATCCAATTCTCTCTTATATCCACAGCCATCTATACTTGCGGCAGTCTCTATAAGTTTATCAGTTTCATCCGCCATGGCTGAAACAACAACTGCGACTTTTTTGCCCTCTCTTATACAATCCTGTACTCTTTGGGCAGCCGTCTGCAATTTTTCCATGCTGGCTATCGTCTTACCGCCGAATTTGAGGACAAAAGTTGACATCTATTCTTTATCTTCCTTTTTACTTTATAATATCCGCAAGTCTCTTTATGCCTTCTGATATCTTTTCCATAGGCGATGTGGTTGAGATCCTAAAATATCCCTCTCCATTCTTTCCAAATCCTACACCAGGCATTAAGAGGACTTTTTTCTCTTTCCAAACCTTTTTTATGAACTCTTCTGAGCTCGTATACCCTTTAGGTAATGGCGACCAGATAAAGAATGCCGCCTTAGCATCAAATGGATCAAAGCCGACCTCTCTCATAAGCTTTAATGTCTTTTCCATTTTGATCTCATATTTTTTTGCGACTTCCTCTATATAAGAGGTCATCTTTAGGGCAAGCGCCGCCGAATATTGGATAGGTACGAATTGACCAACATCAAAAACAGATTTTATCTTTCTAACCTGGGCTATAACATCCTTATTGCCTACCATGTACGCCATTCTCCATCCGACCATGTCGAAGGTCTTTGAAAGAGAGCCTATTTCAACGCAATAGTCCTTTGAACCTTTTACCTGTAATAAGGTGGGATGCTTAAAGAATGAGATATCCCTGTACACAGCGTCATAACAAACTACTACATTATTATCCCTTCCAAAGTCGGAGAACATTTTGAAATCATCTAAAGAGCAGACCGCTCCAGTTGGATTATGTGGATAATTAACGTACATTAATTTTGTTCTTTTATCTACCACAGCGTTAAGGTCTTCCCTGGTAGGGACAAACTTATTCTCAGCCTTAAGCGGAAGCATTATTGGGGTCCCATCCGCCAAAAGCACACAGTTCACGTACGCTGGGAAAGAAGGATCTGGAACTATTGCCTTATCTCCGTCATCAAGACAAGCCTGTGATATGCATGCCAAACCGTCTTTACCACCTATAAGGACCTGAACTTCAGTTTCAGGATCAAGATCAACGTCATATCTATCCTTATAAAAATAAGCGACCTCTTCACGTAGGGTCTTTAACCCTTTTTCAACTGTGTATATATGATTCTCAGGATATTTTAGACGGAGCGTTATTTCGGACAGGACCTCCCTTGGGGGAAGACCTTGAGGAAGGCCTCTGCTAAGATCTATCAGATCCTGGCTACCATCCCTCATTACATCTAACCTTCTGAATATCAATTCCTGGATTTTGGAAACTCTTTGACTGAATGTATACTTCACTTTAAACTCTCCTTTATGACACTGCCCAATATACTAGGAAAAGAGTTTGATTGCATTAATAAAATCATAGCCGTCTTACCCGTTGGGGGCCGCATTGGGGACGACTGTGCGGTCATCAAGTGGGGTGGCAAAAACCTGCTTCTTTCCGTAGACACGTTTGTGGAAAATGTTCACTTTGATCTCAAATACTTCAAACTTAATGAAGTAGGGGAAAAATGCTGTGAAGCATCTTTATCCGATATTGCTGCCATGGGTGGAAA
>JBAXXF010000007.1:0-17078 GCA_037128035.1 bacterium
GTGATAATCTCCTTTTCACTATGAAAAGATTTTTTTATTTAACGCTGACTGCTATCCTTATCTTTGGGTGCGCAGAGCAAAAACCTATGAAAGGTTCCAGGACCGCAAAGACAAAGGTTGCATCCAAAACTTCTACTAGCAAGACCTCTACCGCTAAGACAGCTGCGGAGAGTAAAGAGACCGCTATCTTTCAAGAAGCCGTGGAAGAGTACAAACAACAAAAGTACAATGATGCTATCTCAACTATACAAAAACTCGATCTTGATAACATTGACCCTCAGTTAAAATTAAGGGTGATGTGGTTCCTTGGTCACATTCAGTTCGAGACTGGAGAAAGACAAAAAGCTATAGACACCTTCGTAAAAGTTCAGAAAAGTTCTACTGATGAAACGATAAGATCAAAGACAACGATGTCCATACTTTCCAGTATAGATAAAATGGATATAAATGAATTAAAGGGGATCCAGGATAAATATGAAGAGTGGAAGCCCTATGTAGTATTCAAGCTTGCTGAAAAGCTAATGCAGAAAGAAGAGATGGGGGCCGCCAAGGATAAGTTCAGGGAATTTCTACGGGACTACCCACAGCACGAGTATGTTGTGCAGGCTCAGAACTATATAAGTAGAATGGGAAGCCTAGAAAAAGTGGATGCCAACACTATAGGCGTTATTCTCCCACTTTCGGGAAAGAACGCTCCGTTCGGTCAAAAGTCATTAATGGGTATTCAACTTGCGGCCGGAGTATTTGGCGACAGTAAAAATTCAAAATCAGGGATACGCTTGGCGATAATGGATTCTCAGGATGACCCTGAGGTAGCCCGCATGGCCGTAGATAGGCTTATTGAAGAGGATAATGTTATAGCTATCATAGGTCCTCTTGGCGGTGATGCCGCAGAGGTTGTTGCAAGGCAATGTGCCCTTTCTGGTATACCTAATATAACCCTCTCTCAAAAAGACGACCTTGAAGGATTGGGTAAGTACGTTTTTAGAATAGCCATGACCAATAATAACCAGATCAAACGCCTGGTCTCATATGCGATGGACGACTTATCAATGACTAAGTTCGCTATCATGTACCCAACAGATAATTATGGCCAAGAACTTACTAAGGAGTTCTGGAATGAAGTTCTAAGTAAGGGTGGTGAAATAACAGCTGTCCAACCGTATAAGGTTAAACAAGAAGACTTTAGGGATGATGTGAGAAAGCTACTTGGAAGCTATTATACATGGGCAAGAAAGACAGAATATGCCGATATCAAAAAACAGAAAGAAGACGACGCTGCAAACGCAACTTCAAAGAAGAAAAAGGATAAGGAAGTTAGCCTTCCTCCAGTACTTTCCTTTGATGCGGTATTCATCCCAGATGATGCAAGGACCGCTGCGCAGATCGCCCCATATCTTCCATACTATGATGCAAGGGATGTTCTACTGTTGGGACCAAACACATGGAACAGTCCTCAGTTGGTATCAAGGGGTGGAGACAACGTCGAGGGTGCAATATTCGTAGATGGTTTTTCAAGCAGTCCTAACTTTGAAGAAGGCAAAATATTTATCAAAAACTTTAAGACATCTTTCAATTCCAACCCTGGAGTTCTGGAAGCTCAGGCATACGATGCGACGAATGTTCTTGTGAATGCGATCAAGAAAGGTAGTCAAACAAGGGATTCCTTGAGGAGTGCGATACCTGGAACAGGCTCGTTCATCGGCGCTACAGGGAAGATCTCTTTCGGCAATGACGGAGAAACAGAAAAAGAACTTTTTGTTTTAGGAGTCGAAAGAGGAAAAATAGTTTTGAAGGAATAGCATTTTACACTTGAAAAAATGATTTAATAATATTAGATTAACCCGTAGTTCTGGTTCTGATTAGTCAATGGGGGTGGGGTTATGACTAATAAGCACTTAGATTTTTTTAAGTCGCTGTTGCAACGTAAAAAGGAAGAACTCCTTAACAATTCCAATTCTGTGTTCAAAGAAATCTCAGACAACAACAACAAACCTTCTGACGAAGGAGATTATGCAGCAGAGGAAGTCAGGCAGTATTTGAACTGCACGATCAACTCAAGGGATAGAAAGTGTCTTTTGGAAATTGAAAGGGCGTTCGCAAGAATGGAACAAGGTGAGTTTGGTCATTGCGAAAATTGCGGGGAAGATATCCCGATCCAAAGATTAAAGGTTCAACCATTCTCTTCATTATGTATAGACTGCATGGAAGATATGGAACTTGAACAGAAACGACCAGCTTAGTAGTTTGTAAAAGTCAAAGTCTAATATCCTCAACCCCTTACAGCAGTAAGGGGTTAGGTCCTGCCTGAAACCCTTAAAGTTTTACCAAAACATTCCGACAAGTGTATATGTCAGAGATACCACTTTGGAGGATAATATGAGTAATACATCTTTAATGCCGATGTTGCCAGTAAGGGACGTTGTGGTTTTCCCATATATGATACTACCCCTTTTTGTTGGTAGGGAAAGTTCCATAAAAGCCGTAGAGGATGCTCTAGCAGGTAACAGGATGATATTCCTGGCTGCTCAAAAAGAGATAACCGATGAATTCCCGGCTCCCGACAGAATATATGAAATAGGTACTGTCGCAATGATCATAAGAATGAAAAAGCTTCCGGACGGAAGAGTAAAGGTCCTTATTCAAGGCGTTAATAAAGCTAAGATAAATTCCTTCGATCAGAAGGACCCTTATTATAAGGTAATGGTTTCTCCTGTTGAGGACAAGGTCTCCGATATAGAAGCGGTCGAACTTGATGCCTTGATGAGGAACGTGAAGGAACAGTTGGAGAAGCTTATCTCAATGGGCAAGATGCTTTCTCCCGACCTTCTCCTTGTATTGGAAGAGATAAAGGACCCAGGAAAGTTCGCGGACATAATTGCTGCCAACATGGGTCTTAAAATAGCAGATGCGCAGGAAGTCTTAGAGATACTTGATCCAGTCAGAAGGCTATATAGGGTTAATGACCATCTTCTTAGAGAAGTGGAGATCATAAATATCCAGATGAAGATAAACAGTCTTGCAAAGGATGAGATAACCAAATCACAGAAGGAATATTACCTAAAGGAACAGATGAAGGCTATTAAGAGCGAACTTGGAGAGTTCGACTCAAAGATGGATGATACATCTGAGCTAAGGCAGAGAATAGTTGCTCTTAATCTTCCTAATGAAGTAAGGGAAGAAACAATGAAACAGTTAGATAGGCTTGAAAAAATGCACCCTGAATCAAGTGAGTCTGCAGTCCTTAGAACATATCTTGATTGGATAGTGGATGTCCCATGGAGCAATAAAAGTGAAGACAATATGGACCTACACAGGGCAAAACAGATATTGGATGAGGATCACTACGACCTTGAAGAAATAAAGGAAAGGATAGTGGAATACCTTGCTGTTGGTAAACTTAACAAAAAGATAAAAGGACCTATCTTGTGCTTTATAGGTGCACCTGGAGTTGGAAAGACCTCTCTTGGTAAATCCATAGCAAGAGCATTGGGCAGGCAGTTCGTTAGGATATCCCTTGGTGGAGTAAAAGATGAGGCAGAGATAAGAGGACACAGAAGGACTTACGTTGGTGCTATGCCTGGTAAGATAATACAGGGGCTAAAACTAGCTGGTACTAACAATCCGGTGTTCGTCCTTGATGAGATAGATAAACTTGGTGCTGACTTTAAAGGTGACCCAAGTTCTGCACTGCTTGAAGTTTTGGACCCAGAACAGAATTTTTCGTTCAGGGACCATTATTTGAACGTTCCATACGATCTTTCTAACGTATTGTTCATAGCAACAGCTAACTTTATGGATACTATTCCCCCTGCATTAAAGGACAGGATGGAAATAATACAGCTTGCAGGATACACAGCTGAAGAAAAGATAAAGATAGCCAAAAAGCATTTGATACACAAACAGTTAAAAGAAAATGGGTTGGACAATATCCCTATCAGGTTTAGCGACCAGGTACTTCTTAAGATAATAACTGAATACACAAGAGAAGCCGGGCTCAGGAACCTAGAAAGGAATATCGGTAAGATCTGCAGAAAAGTGGCGAGGACAGTTGCAGATAATAAAGTCGCTCCTAAGAGCATAACTGCCAGCATGATAATAAAATACCTTGGTGTTCCGATCTTTAAGAGAGAGGAAAAGAACCAGATAGACGAGATAGGTATATCAACAGGACTTGCATGGACACAGTATGGTGGAGAAATACTGATGATAGAGGTCGCATCTTCCAAGGGTAGTGGTCTTAAACTTACCGGTAACCTTGGGGATGTTATGAAGGAATCCGCTATGACAGCCTTAAGTTATGTAAAAACAATGGCATCATATTACGGGATAAACGAGGATTATTTTCAGAACAATGAGATACATATACATTTTCCTCAAGGTGCTGTTCCAAAGGATGGTCCATCTGCAGGTTGTGCTATAGCTACAGCTATAATATCGTACATCACTGGCAGACCTGTTTCCAGGGACGTTGCAATGACAGGAGAGATAAGTCTTACAGGAAAGGTCCTTCAGATAGGTGGATTGAAGGAAAAAGCTCTGGCTGCAATGCGCGCATGTATAAGCACTATTATAGTCCCAGCAGAGAATAAAAAGGACTTGGTCAATATTCCTAAGGAATATAGGAAGAAACTGAACTTTATCTTTGCTGAAAAGATAGAGGACGTGATAGAGGCAGCATTGCTTACAACAAAGAAAGTTGAGAATATCGATCTATACAGACATCCGAGAAAACCTCTGAAAGCTGTAGCATAGATCGTATATGTTGATATAATCTGAACTTGTAATGAATAAGAAATTCGAACTAAAGATCATAGAAGGTAATGATGTAGGCTCGGTGTTCGAGCTTGAAGAAGGCCTTCGATATGAGGTCAGGCGTACCCCAACCGGTGCTATACCTACAAGTATAGACAGGAAAAGGGCTATCTTCCTTAATGACCCTGAAATGTCAAAGCTACATGCAGCTCTTCTTGTCGTCGCTGGCGAGCTTGTGGTCCAGGACCTAGGGAGTACCAATGGTGTTGTCGTCAATGGTAAGAGGATAAACAAATCACTCCTTATTAATAATGATAAGGTAAGAATGGGTTCTACAATATTCCTTATACAAACCATGACGGATACACCGTCTGAGTCTAGAACCTTTGTTGGAAGGGCTCCGTCTAACTACTCAAAACAGACGCATGATTTTAAGAAGCTTGCAAAAGTGCTAGATGAAAAGGTCATTTTCCAACCACCACTAAAAATGGACTCGCCTTTTGATGTCAGTTCAAAACCAGGTAAATTATTTCTAGAGGCTGCTGAAGTTCTTTTTGATAACAAAAAATTAAAAAAAGATGAAGAAGAGCCTTTGCCAGAAATGTTGAATGGATATCTTTTTCAGATACAGATAATGAATGGCCCAATGCTTGGAGAAAAATTCAGGTTCTACAGGAAGAGCATAGTTGTGGGAAGGACAAAGGATTTTTGGCTCTCGGATTCCAGCGTATCAAGAGAGCATGCAGAGATATCTGTCTACGGCAGCGGGGTATTTAAAATAAAAGACCTTGGAAGTCAAAACGGCACTTTTATTAATGAGTTACGCATACAAATGGCAACATTCAAAGAAGTGGATACAGTAAAGATCGGGGATACTCTGCTCAGCTTTTCGTACCTACCTGAAGATTTTTGACATCATTTGAACAATTTATGTGGTATTAAAGTAGGAACAAAATTCGCATTCCTGGGGGATTGTATGGGTAAATTTCTTGTTAAAACTCTTTCGACTTTTTTTGGACTTGGGCTACTGCCGGCTGCTCCTGGCACTTGGGGAACACTTGGCGCGTTCGTATTATGGATATTCTTTTTTAGACACATGGACCTAAAGGCATTTGTTCTGCTTACTATGGCTATTTTGCTGATCGGTACGTATGTATCTGATATTGCTGAAAAGAAGGTTTTTAAGAAGCATGACAGCCCTCATATAGTAATAGATGAGGTCTGCGGCTACTGTGTATCAATGATAGGTGTAAGTAGCGGTATTTATTGGGGGCTAGCTGGATTCATACTATTTAGGATATTCGATATATGGAAACCTTACCCTGTAAACAAGAGTCAGAACCTGCCTGGCGGGATGGGTGTTATGGTAGATGACGTGCTTGCAGGTATATATGTAGCGATTATTTTGAATGCGGCGGGATATTTTTTACTATAAACTAAACAAAAAGGAATAAACGGGGGTAAGCAAATGTCACTAACATCTACATTAACAACACAAGACAAAAAGAGAGCTCTGGATTTGGCTGTTTCAACAATTGAGAAACAGTTTGGAAAGGGTTCGATCATGAGACTAGGGGATGAAGACCCTGTTGATAGGACCGTTGAGGTTATATCGACTGGATCACTTGGCCTGGATATCGCTCTGGGTATTGGCGGTGTTCCAAGAGGCAGAGTAGTTGAAGTATACGGACCAGAAGCTTCCGGTAAGACGACATTAGCCCTTCATATGGTTGCAGAGACACAGAAAAGGGGTGGCGTAGCCGCTTACATAGATGCTGAGCATGCTTTAGATGTAAACTATGCAAAGAAACTTGGCGTGGATACAGAGAACGTTTTTATCTCTCAGCCAGATAGTGGAGAGCAAGCTTTGGAGATAACGGACACATTGGTCCGCTCAGGTGCCGTTGACATACTGGTAGTGGATTCAGTTGCAGCTCTTGTACCTAAAGCTGAAATAGAAGGCGAGATGGGCGATTCCCATATGGGGCTTCAGGCAAGACTTATGTCACAGGCTCTAAGAAAACTTACAGGTAGCATTAGCCGTTCAAAATGCATAGTCATCTTTATTAACCAGATAAGAATGAAGATCGGTATTATGTTCGGTAACCCAGAAACAACTACTGGCGGTAATGCACTAAAGTTCTACGCATCAGTAAGACTTGATATAAGAAGGATCGCTTCAATAAAGGATGGCGATAATGTAATAGGCAGCAGAACAAAAGTTAAGATCGTTAAGAACAAACTTGCTGCGCCTTTCAAAGAAGTAGAGTTCGATATGATCTTTGGACAAGGAATATCAAAGATAGGTGAGATAATAGACGCTGGAGTTGATTCCAATATGTTGGATAAGAGCGGTTCATGGTATGCATATAATGGTGAAAAGATAGGACAGGGAAGAGAGAATACTATTACCTATCTAAAGGATCACCCAGAGCTTATTACTGAACTAGAGACCAAGATCCTTACTCACTATGGTATTAACCCTAACAACGGTCCTAAAGTAATATTGCCTACAACGACTGGAACAAAGGAAGATAAAGGTACAAAGACCAGCACAGGCAAGAAAGGACACTTAAACGAGGAAGCAAAAACTAATTAGTTGTGGAAGAACTGTCGCTAATAATAAAGAAAGCGGCTGACCTTTTAGCAAGACGGCCGCATTTCAGGAAGGAGCTCGAGCAGAAGCTTTTGAAGAAAGGCTATTCGGAAGAGCTAATAGTAAAAGTACTGGATGATTTTGAAAAGCGCGGTTACCTGGATGACAGGGACCGCGCTCTTTTGTATGTCGAAGAGCTCAGGCGTAAAAGATTTGGCAGATATGAGATGATAAGACGCTTGGTAGCTAAGGGTTTGAAAGAGGCCCTGGCCAAGGAATTAACCTCCACGATTTCCCTTGAAAATGAGGAAACAGAGAATATAAGATACCTCTTAAATAAGAGGAAATTCGACCTTGAAACCCCAAAGGGGCTTAAGAAGGCTCTGGATTTTTTCATTAGAAGAGGGTTCACCAGCGACACTATAAGAAAAGTTTTTCGAAGTGTTGGCTCAGGAGGTTTAGAGGGTGAAGATTGAAGAAGTACGCAGCGTGTTCCTTAAATATTTTGAGAAGAATGCTCACACTATAGTCCCAAGCTCAAGCCTCATACCAAGAAAGGATCCTACTCTCCTATTTACCAACGCTGGAATGAACCAGTTCAAGGACGTCTTCCTTGGTCTTGATACCAGGAACTATGTTCGTGCAACTTCTTGTCAAAAGTGCGTAAGGGCTGGTGGAAAACACAACGATCTTGAGAACGTTGGATTTACATATAGGCATCACACATTTTTTGAGATGCTGGGGAATTTCTCCTTTGGCGATTATTTTAAAAAGGACGCCATACGCTTTGCATGGGAACTGCTTACTAAGGAATACAAAATACCAACCTCAAAGTTATATATAACCGTCTTTAAAGAAGACGATGAAGCCTATGATATTTGGAACAAAGAAATAGGGGTGCCTAAAGAAAGAATATTCAAGATGGGTGAAAAGGATAATTTCTGGTCGATGGGTGACACTGGCCCATGCGGACCATGCTCAGAGATCTATTATGATCATGGAACTGAACATGGTTGTGCAAACCCTGATTGTCAGGTCGGTTGCGATTGTGACAGGTTCGTAGAAATATGGAACCTTGTGTTCATGCAGTTCAACAGGGATGAAAAAGGGAAAATGACAAAACTGCCAAAACCAAGCATAGATACAGGTGCTGGTCTTGAACGTCTGGCCGCTGTTATGCAGGGTGTGGCAACTAACTACGATATAGACATGTTCAAAGAACTTAAAAAAGAAATAGAAAAAGGCGCCACGTTACCTATTAGCGATAAAAAAGTAGAGAGCTCTTACAACGTAATAGCAGACCATCTAAGGAGCATAGCATTCTTAATAAACGATGGTTGTCTCCCTTCTAATGAAGGTGCTGGCTATGTGTTAAGACGAATAATAAGAAGAGCCGTCCGTCACGGGAAGATATTAGGTTTTGAAACACCGTTCCTTCATAAGAAAATAAATAAGGTAGTAGAGCTAATGGGTAAGGCATACCCTGAGCTTGAAAAGACAAAAGTAGAAATAGAAAAAGTAGTAAAGATAGAAGAAGAAAAATTCTTTGAGACACTGGATAAAGGTCTTAGCATACTGGAAAAGGAAATCGCTGGCTTAGGTACAGACAAGATACTGAAGGGTGAAGTGGCTTTCAAGCTTTATGATACATACGGTTTCCCTTTGGACCTTACGGAAATGATCTGTAAGGAGAAAGGCGCTAGTGTGGATAAAGATGGCTTCAATGTAGAGATGGAAAAACAGAAGGACATGGCAAGAAAAGGTTCTTCCTTTGCCTCAAAAAAAGAAATGGCCTTTGATCAGGACTTTTTGAGCAATGAAATAAAAAACAATGGGATAAGCCCTACGGAATTTACAGGCTATGACACTATGTCATCCCGAGCAAAATGCATCTATATACTTAAAGACAACAAGATGGTCCACAGCCTTTCTGCAGGAGATAGCGGGATACTTATTTTTGATAAGACGCCGTTTTACGCAGAATCAGGGGGACAGACCTGTGATACCGGTCTGATCAGATCAAGTAGGAGCGACATAGCAGAAGTAGTCGCTGTAATAAAACCATTGAACGGCGTTTTCTTGCACATGGTGGAAGTAAAATCAAAAGTAGAACTTGGCAAAGAATATGAGCTGGACGTTAATATTAGAAGAAGAAAGCTTATACAAAGGAACCATACAGCCACGCACATACTACATCATCTTCTAAGGAGAACACTTGGTCCTCATGCAAAACAGGCTGGTTCAAGTGTCGGTGAGGACATGTTCAGGTTCGACTTTACTCACTATGAAAGCATCCCTCAAAACGTCCTGAATAAAATAGAGAATGAGTTCAACGAACTGATAATAGCCTCAGATGAAGTTGATGTTAAGGTCAGGAATTATAATGACGCTGTAAAGAATGGGGCTATAGCTCTCTTTGATGAAAAGTATGACGAGAACGTAAGAGTTGTTCATGTCGGTAGTTACAGCATAGAACTTTGTGGTGGGACACATGTTAAGAACACCTCAGAAATAGGCACCTTCAGGATAATGAGCGAATCAAGTATAGGATCAGGTCTAAGAAGGATAGAGGCTCTTACCTCCTTTGGTGCATACAAGTTCATGGCAGAAGAATCCGACCTTGTTCAGTCACTAATGAAAGAGACACATACAACAAAAGATGAATTCACCGGAAAGGTACTTGGTCTTTTTGAAGAGAACAAGAATCTAAGGAAAGAGGTCGATAAATTAAAAGGTAGTAGTGCAAAATCAGCAGTAGAGGACGTGTTAAAGAATGCCAAGAGCATTAAGAAGGTAAAATTTGTATACACAAAACTTGATGGACTTGGAGCTAAAGAATTAAGAGAAAGCGCAGAATATATAAAAGGCAAACTAAATGATGTAATAGCAGTTCTGTACTCGGTGAGCGAAGATAAGTTGTCTTTGGTAGTTGCCGTGTCCAAGTCGCTTTCCACAAAGATCACAGCATCAGAGATAATGAAATTGATATCTGCTACTGCAGGTTGTAAAGGTGGTGGTTCCGCTGACTTTGCTCAAGGTGGAGGAGGGGACCTATCAAAGATAGCCCCAATGGAAAAAGAGATTGAAGGACTTATTATTGAAAAAATAGGAGAGTGATGTCTTTGAAAAATATAGGATTATTTTTAAAATTCTTTTTACTATCAATGGTGTTCATCGGGGTCTTTGCCGCACTTATCGGGATGGGACTTTACCTTCACTATTCAAGAAGTCTTCCCAAGATAATACAGGTAACGGACTATAACCCAAAAGTAATAACCCAGGTGCTTGATAAAAAAGGTGCAATGGTCGGTGAGTTCTTTAGGGAAAAAAGAGAGATCACTCTGTACAATAAGATACCTGTAATGCTTATACAGGCGTTCATAGCTTCAGAAGATAGCAGGTTCTTTGAACACAAAGGCTTGGACTTTACGGGTATTTTGAGAGCGATGGTAGTGAACTTTAAGAGCGGCCACTTTTCACAGGGTGGTAGTACTATAACTCAGCAGGTAGCAAGAAGCTTACTTTTAACTTCGGAAAAAAAGATATCAAGAAAGGTTAAAGAGGCTATTCTTGCAAGCAAGATAGAAAGTCATCTAAATAAAGAAGACATACTTTTCCTATATTTGAACCAGATCTATTTAGGACATAATGCGTATGGCGTTCAGTCAGCCGCTCATCTTTATTTCAACAAGGACGTTAATCAATTGACCCTTGCTGAATGTGCGCTCCTTGCAGGGCTTCCACAGGCTCCTTCAAAGTGGTCACCTTTTACAAATCCAGATAAGGCAAAAGAAAGACAGATGTATGTTCTTACAAGAATGGTCGAGGACGGTTATATAACCAAGGATGCCGCAGAAAAGGCCGCAAATGAAAGGATAAAACTTTATAAAAACGTGGATATAAACTTAGAGAACGCTCCTTATTTTACAGAATTCGTAAGACGTTATCTTTTTGCTCGCTACGGAGCGGATAAGGTCCTAGATGATGGGCTTAAAGTTTATACAACACTGGATTCTGGTCTACAGAAGATAGCTCAAGAGTCCATCAAACAGGGGCTTAAGAACCTAGACAAGAAGCAGGGTTTTAGAGGCCCTGTTGCACATCTTTCCAACGACGAGTCCATAAAAAAGGAAATGATCAGCATACATAAAGAGATACTTGAGTCTGTAAGGGAATATATTTATTTTCCAGAGCAGTGGCAAGATTTCAAGATAAGAACAAAGATGTTCAGCGTTGAGACAAAAAAGGATAATTCAAAAGGCGACATAAACAGCCAACAGACGCCATTAGATAAAGGGAAAGACTACAAAGCTATCGTGTTAGGCCTTAACGAAAAAGGTCAGGAAATAAAAATTACAGTCGGTAATACTCCTGGCGTCATAAAAAAAGAAGGATTCACATGGGTCTATCCAGGTGGAAAATTAAATCCATCAACTTTAAAAAGAGGAGATGTTATTTATGTCTCTCTTATAAGACCTGGGTTCTTTGCAATAGAGCAAAAACCTCTTGTTGAAGCCTCTCTGCTTTCATTCAACGTAGCCGATGGTTCTATCAACGCACTGGTCGGTGGTTATGATTATTCAGAGAGCGAATTCAACAGAGCATACCAATCAAAGAGACAAGCCGGTTCCACTTTTAAACCGATGGTCTATTCGGCTGCGTTAGATAAAGGATACACTCCAGCCTCCGTTATAGTGGACTCTCCGATAGTTTATGGTGGAGATGAGAACGCTGATGAAACGTGGAAACCATCTAACTATTCAGAACAATTCTATGGCGACACAACACTTAGGGATGCAATAATATTTTCAAGGAACATTCCTACTACAAAGATCCTCCAGGATATAAAGCCGTCATATGTTATCGAATACGCAAAGCGCATGGGAATAAAATCCAAGATGCCTAATGACCTATCATTGGGTCTTGGCTCTACGGCTGTGTCTTTGTGGGAAATGACAAAAGCATTCGCTGTATTTGCCTCAGGTGGCAAAAGGGTCATACCTTTCTTTATATATAAGGTTGAGGACAGAAAAGGGAATGTTCTTGAACAGTACGATCCAAACAAACCATTTGATGCTGTGCTTTCTTACAGTATAGACGACAAAAAAGAGATAGAGGAAAAACGCGAACCTAGTGAAGAAAAACTACCGGAAGTTCAAACAGCAGAGCAAAAAGCTGCGGCAGAGAATAAGCCAGCGGCTGCCGATGCTAAACCAGTAGTGGACCTTCCTCCTCCTGGTTATGTTATACCTCCTCAAACAGCGTATATAATGAACTACCTATTGAAAGATGCCGCAACAAGAGGAACTGGAGCTAAAGTAGGTGCTGCGTTGAATATACCCGTAGCAGGAAAAACCGGAACGTCCAATAGCTACACCGATGCCTGGTTTATTGGTTACACACCAAGTGTTGTCACTGGTGTTTGGGTCGGCTTTGATGATAATTCCAAATCATTGGGATCAGGGGCAACTGGAGCAGAAGTAGCGATACCGATCTGGATCCCCTATATGAAAGAGGCTGTAAAAAATTACAAGACCTTGGATTTTGATCAACCAACAGGTATAAAATATCTAAAGATAGACGGTAAGACCGGAAAAGTGGCATCACGCTTTTCTCAAAAGGTACTGAATATGCCTTTTAAAGAAGGTACAGAACCTACCCAGGTTGAGGGCGAAACAAAGGTTGAGGATGCGGATGAGACCCAGTATTTTAGGGAGAATAACTAAAAAAGCTTTATATCTGTATAAGTAGTTTACAGTAATAGCCGTGGTTTTCTACGTTAACTAACTGTATTTATTGATTTTTAAGCATAGGCATGGAACTTGCTTAACCTTAATCGGCTTAATTTGCC
The DNA here is from genome assembly GCA_037128035.1 of bacterium. Classification (GTDB taxonomy): domain Bacteria; phylum Bdellovibrionota; class JAFGOL01; order JAFGOL01; family JAFGOL01; genus JAPLFT01. The sequence continues at coordinate 13,203 of JBAXXF010000007.1, forward strand.
AAGGAGTGTCCTAAATGAAGAAAATTTCCATATTGGTACTGTCTGCTTTGTTACTGGCAGGATCATTAACAGCACAGACCTTAACAAAAGAAGAGGCCAAGGCAAAACTTGAAACGGCTTGTAAGGGTTATATGACCTTGCCCATAATAGATGAGTTAATTAAAGAGGGTGGTGCTCTTGAGGTAGCCGTGAACAGCAGTTCTACCTCTCAGGATTTTTGGATCTGCGATGAGGTTGTCACTGATATCTATTCGTCAGGTTTGGTATTGGAAAATACACAAAGTTTAAGGATAGCGGCTCTATACGATAAAATGCATATTAGAGAAGAACTAAGTAAGAACGGTTCGTTGGATTTTTCAGATGCCTATAATAGTTTAGAAAGATATATAAACAGAACTTCATATACGGTAGACAAGCTTATAAGCGACGTTATTGATGTTCTGCTTGGAAAAGCAGCACTTACAGGAACTGACTATTTGGCGATGTTGGATATGAACACAGTACTTAAGGCTCAGTTTTGTCCGATACCTACTGCAGCAAAATTTGCAGGGATCACAAAATTCGTTGATGCTATGGCAGAAGCAAAGAGAGTTGATCCTGCTGTAGAGGTAAGGATCAGCGAAGAAATGAAGACTGAGATGAAAAGAGCAAGGTTTCAGCTAAGGTAGTTCACAGCGATAAAACACCTGTTTACATACACAGGAATATGATATTATATTAAGGGGGCTTAATGCCCCTTTAATATTATGGCTGATCTAATTATAAAAGGCGCTCGCGAGAACAATCTAAAGTCCATAGATGTAACCATACCTTCGGATATGATCACAGTAGTGGTCGGTCCAAGCGGCTCTGGTAAGTCATCATTGGTCTTTGACACGATATATGCAGAAGGACAACGCAGATACATTGAGTCCCTGTCCTCCTATGCTAGACAATTCCTAGAGAGAATAGACAAGCCCGATGTTGAGTTCATAGACAACATCTCTCCAACTGTAGCTGTTGAGCAAAGGAACAGGATCAAAAGCTCAAGAGGCACAGTAGCTACCATCACGGAGATCTATGATTATCTGAAGTTGTTATATGCAAAGATAGGCGTGACATATTGCCCAAAATGCAAAACAGAAGTTAAAAGATATACCGTAGAAGATGTTGTTAATGAGCTTATTAAGAACTACCAGGAAAAAAGGATATACATTCTCTTTAAGTTCAAGGGATCTCCTCAAGACCTTATAATGTCTGGCTTTGTTAGGATATTCGTTAACGGTGAAATGTTGGACCTTAGTGAAGGACAAAAAGTAGATCTTCCACCAGAGTATTATGTTGTTTATGACAGGTTCAAAATATCAGAGAGCGAGATCAACAGAATATGGGAAGCGGTAGAAAGAGTTACCTTCCTTGGCAACAGGGAATGCATTATCTATTCAGTAGATGACAACGAGTACAAGTCCTTTATCTTTGATAATGTCTGCCCTACCTGTAGGACCAAATTCAATGAACTGGACCCAAGACTTTTTTCTTTTGATAGTCCAGTAGGTGCCTGTCCTGAGTGCAAAGGTTTTGGTAATACCCTTAAAGTAGATGAGAAAAAGATAGTACCTGATCCTACTAAGTCCCTTTTTGCTGGTGCCTTGGAGATGTTCACTAAGCCTAGTGTTAGACATCTTTTTTACTCAATGATCAATTTTATGAGAGACAAGGACGTTGACGTTAATAAACCATTCAACAAACTTAGCAAAAAAGAGAAAGATCTTTTGTATGAAGGTGGCGGAAAAGGTAAGAATAGGTTCTATGGTCTAAATAAGATATTTAAGGAACTTGAGAGAAAAAAATATAAAGTCTATATAAGGGTCCTTTTAAATAAGTATAAGAGTGCTTATACCTGTGATGTTTGCAATGGGACTAGATTAGTTCCTGAAGCTTTGTATGTTAAGGTTGCTGGCAAGAATATATCTGAAATAAATGAGATGTGTATTACTGAATTCTACAAATGGCTTGGTAGTCTAAAACTTACAGAGTATGAAGCCGGCGTATCAAAAGAGATAATGAAACAGCTATTCCAAAGGACCTCTTTTGTTAATGAGATAGGGTTGGGATATTTGACACTGAACAGGCTTGCAAAAACACTTTCAAATGGAGAGGCGCAGAGAATAAATCTCTCTAACCAACTTGGGTCTTCTCTTGTTGATACTATATACGTGTTGGACGAACCTACTATCGGCTTGCACCCAAGGGATGTAGGCAGACTGACCGGCATCATAAAAAAGATACGTGATAATGGTAACAGGGTAATAGTAGTTGAGCATGACCCCGACGTAATAAAAGCATGTGACCATATAATTGAGCTTGGACCAGAAAGTGGAGCAAGAGGTGGGCAGGTAGTATTTAGTGGCTCTGTTGATGATTTTATTTCAAAAGCTAATACCCTGACCTCAAAATATGTAAGATCCGATCAGCGGATGTCTGATGATACAAAAAGGAAAGTAGGGACAGCCACCCATTTTTTAACATTAAAGGATATAAAGGAAAATAACCTGAAGAACGTTACTATGAAACTTCCTTTGAACAGGTTTGTTTGCGTTACGGGTGTCTCAGGTAGCGGAAAAAGCTCTCTGATAACAAAATCGCTTTATCCTATATTAAAAAAATATTTTGATTTCGAACCAGAGGAAGAGGACGAAGATGTTCATCATCAGATAAATTACAGCAGTATAGAAGGTGTGGATAAGATAAAAGGAGTTATGCTCATTGACCAGGATGCGCTCAGCAGATCGCAGAGGTCTATCCCGATAACGTTCATTTCTGGTTTTGATAACATAAGAGAACTTTTTGCACAGACAGCTCTTTCAAAAAGCAGAGGATACACTTCTTCTAATTTCTCATTCAACGTAGCTAAAGGTCAGTGCCCAGCTTGTAAGGGTGAGGGCTATTTGAGCATAGATATGCAGTTCATGGCAGATATATACATTAAGTGCGATACCTGCAACGGAGCAAGATATAAAAAAGAAATATTGGACGTTACGTATAACGGAAAGAACATAAATGAGGTCCTGGGCATGACAGTAGAAGAGTCATATGACTTCTTTATCTCTTCACAGCCATTAAGGGCAATGTTCAAGCTCCTTATAGACGTTGGCTTGGATTATCTTGTGATAGGTCAGCCGGCATCAACGCTCTCTGGTGGAGAATCCCAGCGGTTAAAGATATGCAAAGAACTGCTTAATGAAGGAAGTAAGAAAAAGAAATCTCATATCCTGTACATAATGGATGAACCGACTACAGGTCTACATCCTCAGGAAGTTGAAAAGCTACTGGTCGTTCTTCAAAAGCTTGTGGACCAGGGTAACTCAATAGTTGTTATTGAACATAATATGGACCTTGTTAAGCATGCTGATTACATAATAGACATTGGCCCGGAAGCTGGGAACAACGGCGGTAAAATTATAGCAGAAGGAACACCAAGAGAAGTTATGGGCAGTAAAGTCTCTCACACAGGACAGATCTTAAAGAGGTATTTATGACTGAACTTTTAGCTCCAGCTGGAGACATGGAAAAGCTAGAATGGGCGGTCGCATACGGCGCGGACTCTGTATACTTTGGGATGAAGGATTTCTCCTTAAGGAGTTTTGCCGGTAATTTCAGTTTTGAAGAAGCTGAGACTGCTCTAACGTTATTACACTCAAAAGGAAAGAAAGGTTATGTGACCCTTAATATCTATCCTTATTCAAACGAATATAACGACATTGTAAATATCGCAAAAAAATTGGAAGAGATAAAAGCAGATGCTCTTATAGTCTCTGACCTTGGTGTGATAAGGGAACTTAAAAAGAATAAAATAAAAACACCGATACATATAAGTACCCAGGCTAATACTATGAG